>JANPHJ010000040.1:0-17858 GCA_031424395.1 Chthoniobacter sp. | reverse complement strand
TTTCTACACGAGGACAATGAGGCCCAACTCATCTTCACCACCCACAACCCCCTGCTGCTCGACCAGACGCTGCTGCGGCGGGATCAGATTTGGTTCACGGAGAAGGATCAGGAAGGGGCCACGCGGCTCTATCCGCTGACCCACTTCAAGCCGCGCAAGGACGAGTCGCTGGTCAAAGGCTACCTCGCCGGCCGCTACGGCGGCATCCCCTTCATCCCCGAAGGCCTGAAATTCTGAGGCATGGGCGCGGGGCACAAACGGAATTATCAGCGGTCGCTCCTGCGAGCGCCGGCGGTGAGGGAAGCAACGGGCCACACCTTTCTCATCGTGGTCGAGGGGCGGGCCACGGAACGGCAGTATTTCGAGGGCTTGCGCGCGAAGCTGGAGCTTCACGCCGAGGTGCAGGTGGTCCATCCAAACGCGACCGATCCTAACAACATCGTAAAGCGAGCATCCAAGCTGCGTGACGATCAGAAAGCGCTCGCCGCGAAATCGATGAGCAAGGTTCCCTACACCAAGTGTGGGTGGTCTTCGACACCGAGGCTCCGGATCACGTCCGCCGCAAACAGCTCCCGGCAGCGCTGCAACTGGCCAAGGAGGAAAAGATTCGCGCGGCCGTGTCCAACCTCGCCTTCGAGCTTTGGCTGCTGCTGCACTACCGCGACCGACCGGGCGGCTTCAACCACTGCGACGCGCTGATCGCAGCGTTGAAGAAGTACGGCATCGAAGACTACGCCAAGAACAAGCCGCTGCCTCTGCAGCAGTTGTTTGATCCTGCTTTCCTCCGCAAGGCGATCAAACACGCCGCCGACTGCCGACGGCATCATCGCCTGAGCAATGGCGATGGGAATCCTTCCACACGGGTGGACCGTCTCGTCGCGGCGTTGAACGCTGCTGCCGCACCCACGTTTCGACTGCTCTAAGGACGCCCGCTCCTTACCCTTCGCCGACGTAGGGATTCGTCCGGCGCTCGATGCCAATCTTCGTGGCGGGGCCGTGGCCGGGGAGGACAGTGATGTCGTCGCCGAGGGGGAAGACCTTTTCGCGGATGCCCGTGAAGAGCAGCGCGGGGTCGCCGCCGGGCAGGTCGGTGCGGCCCACGCCGCCGGCGAAAAGCACGTCGCCGCCAAACAGGAGGCGCTCGCTCTTTTGCAAAAAGCACAGGCTGCCTGGGCAGTGGCCGGGGACGTGCAGGACTTGGAAATCGACCCCCTCGATGGTGAGCGCGGGGCTTTCGCCAATGTGAAAGCCGGGGGTGATGGGCGCGATGTCCCAGCCGTAGCCGAACTGCCGGAAGAAATCGGGCACGGTGATCATGGGTTCGCCGTCGGCGTGGTAGCCGACGCGGCAGCCGTGCTCGCGCTGGATGCGCGCGGCGTCCCAGACGTGGTCGATGTGGCCGTGGGTGAGTAGCAGGGTTTTCACCGCGTAGCCGCGTGTGGCGAGCCAGGCGGCGGCGTCCTGCGGGGCGTCGATGAGGATGCCGTGCTCGGGGAGAAAGAAGCAGTTCGTGTCGAAGATTCCGCCGGTGAAGGTGTCGGGCATGGGGTGTGGTTTTGGGAAAGTGATGACGCGAGGCGCGGGCGGAAAGTGCAATGCTGAAGTGCGGCCGGCTTTCTAAGAAACCACGCCGCGCTGTGCTAGAATGGGCCGCATGACTTTCCGCCCCGCCCTGCTCGCCAGCGTGCTCGCGCTCACCAGCGCGGGCGCGGCGGATTTTGCCAAGGAGGTGCGGCCAGTGCTGGAGACCTATTGCTTCAAATGCCACGGCGCAGAGAAGGCGAAGGGCGGGGTGAAGCTGCATGAGGCGAGTGACCTCGCGGCGCTCTATCGCGATCCGCTGCTGTGGGACAAAGTGCTGGTCGAACTCCGCGACGAGGCCATGCCGCCGGATGACAAACCGCAGCCGAGCGCGGATGAGCGCAAGCGGCTGATCGCCTGGCTCGACCGCGCGCTGAATGATCCCGATCCGCTGGCTGTGCCGCGCGATCCGGGCAAGCCGGTGCTGCATCGGCTGAGCAAACGCGAATACAACAACACCATCCGCGACCTGCTCGGCCTCGATGCGCATCCCGCCGACGAGTTCCCGCCCGATGGCGGCGGCGGCGGCGGCTTCGACAACAACTCGGCGACGCTTTTCACCCCGCCGGTGCTGGTGGAAAAATATCTCGCCGTCGCCACGAAGCTGCTCGCCGCGACAAAGCCGGAGCGGCTCATCGTCGCGCGGCCCAATCCCGTGCTGACGAAAATCGACGCGGCCAAAAATAATCTCTCGCGCTTTGTCGCCCGCGCCTTTCGCCGGCCCGTCGAGCCCGCGCAGATCGAGCTGCTGCTGCAACTTTTCGCGCAGGCCGATGCGCGCGGCGAATCCTTCGACGACGCCGTGCGCTACGCGCTGCGCGGCGTGCTCGTCTCGCCGGATTTCCTTTTCCGTGTGGAGGTGCCGCGCGGGCTGAACGCCTCGCCCGTGAGCGACTACGAACTCGCCAGCCGCCTCTCGTATTTCCTCTGGTCGAGCATGCCGGACGACGAGCTTTTCCGCGTAACCCACGCCGGCACCCTCCGCCAGCCCGCCGTGCTGGAGGCGCAGGTGAAGCGCATGCTGCTCGATCCAAAGGCCCGCGCCTTTGCGGAAACCTTTGCCGGCCAGTGGCTGCGCGTGGACGAACTCACGACCTCCGCCCAGCCCGACGCCAAGCGTTTCCCCGACTACACGCCCGCCCTGCGTGACGCGATGCTCGCCGAGCCCGTCGAATTTTTCCACGCGCTCGTGCGCGAAAACGGCAGCCTGCTCCGCCTGCTCGACGCCGACTACACCTACGTGAATGAGCCGCTCGCCAAGCTCTACGGTCTCGACGGCGTGACCGGCGAAAAATTCCAGCGCGTCGTTTTGAAAGACCGCAACCGCGGCGGTGTCGCGACGATGGGCGCGGTGCTCACGCTGACGTCGTATCCGCGCCGGACGAGCCCGGTGCTGCGGGGCAAATGGATTCTCGAACAAATCCTCGGCACGCCGCCGCCGCCGCCGCCGCCGCTCGTGCAAAGCCTGCCGACGAACGACAAGCCCAAGGACGGGCTGACGCTGCGGCAGCAGTTGGAAAAGCATCGCACCAAGGAGGAGTGCGCGGGCTGCCACAAGCGGCTCGATCCGCTCGGCTTCGGCTTGGAAAATTTCGACGCCATCGGCCGCTGGCGCACCCAGATCGAGAACCAGCCGGTCGATGCCTCCGGCGAGATGGTGAGTGGAGAAAAGTTCAACGGGCCCGCCGAGCTGAAGGCGATTTTGCTGAAACACAAAGACATCTTCGCGCGCAACGTGACCGAAAAAATGTACGCCTATGCGCTCAACCGCGGCCTCGAATCTTACGATGTGCCCACCGTCCGCCGCACCGCGAAAACACTGGCGGCGGCGGACTATCGGGTGGACACGTTGGTCCTCGAAATCGTGAAGAGCTACCCTTTCCAAAACCGCCGCGGCACGGTCGCCGTGGCCGCGCAATAAATCATGAAGACCACACCCCTTTCCCGCCGCACCGTCCTCAAAGGCCTCGGCGCCACGCTCTGCCTGCCGTGGCTGGAAGCGATGCGCCCCGCGTCCGCGCTCGCTGCTGGAGCCGCCGCCGCACCCGTGCGCATGGCCGTGCTTTACATGCCAAACGGCGTCTGCCCCGGCAAATGGAACCCCACCGGCGCGGGCCGCGACTTCGAGCTTTCGCCGATCCTCCAGCCGCTCGCGCCGCACAAGGACGAGGTGCTCGTCCTCCGCAATCTCTGGAACGCCGCGAGCAACACCGGCGACGGCCACTACGTGAAGACCGGCGGCTTTCTCACCGGCACCACGATCACGCGCACCACGGGCAGCGACTTGCGCAGCGGCGCGGTCTCGATGGATCAGGTCGCGGCGAAACGCATCGGCCACATGACCGCGCTGCCGTCGCTCGAACTCGGCATCGATCCGCCGGCGACCGGCGTGGACACGAACGTCGGCTACACCCAGCTCTACGGCGCGCACATTTCCTGGAACACGCCGACCACGCCGCTCACCAAGGAGATCAATCCCCGCGCCGCGTTCGACCGGCTGTTCCGCTCGAACACGCCGGGCCGCGCCGCCGAGGCGGCGAAAGATCGCAGTGTCATCGACCTCGTGCTGGAGGACGCGAAACGGCTCCAGCAAAGGCTCGGCAAGGACGACCGGCAAAAGCTCGACGAGTATCTCGGAAGCGTCCGCGGGGTGGAGCAGCGCATCGCCTTTGACGCGAAGCGCCAGAGCGAAACCGTCAAGAGCGACGGCCTCGCCGAAAAGGCGGTCAAGGAACTCGGCGCGCGCATCGACGCCTACGCCGACCCCGCGCGCGTCAGCGAGCGCAAGGGCGACCACACCGAGCACGTCCGCCTCATGCTCGACCTCATGGTGCTCGGTTTCTGGACCGACTCCACGCGCGTCTCCACCTTCATGTTTGGCAACGCCGTGAGCGGGCGGAACTTCTCCTTCCTCGAAGGCGTCAGCGGCGGCTTCCACGAAATCTCGCACCACAAAAACGCGCCCGAGGCGATGGCGCAGTACGAGCGGATCAATACGTGGCACTACGCGCAGTTCGCCTACATGCTCGAAAAAATGCGTGCCATCCGCGAAGGCGAGCGCACCCTGCTCGACAACTCCATGCTCCTCCTCGGTGCCGGCATGCACGATGGCAACGCCCACGACCCGCACAAGCTCCCCATCGTCCTCGCGGGCCGCGGCGGCGGCACCATCGCCACGGGCCGCACCCTCGCGTACGAGAAAAATTCGCCGCTCACGAATCTCTACGTCTCGATGCTCAAGCGCATGGGCACGCCCGTGGAAAAATTCTCCGACAGCACCAGCGAACTCGCGGGGCTGGATGACGCGAACTTCAAAGGGCTCGAAAACGCGTAACCGCACGCACCGATTCCTGCTTCATCCTCATCACGATGAATCTATCCGCGCTCCGCTCCACACTCCTCGCTTTCGCCTTTGCCCTGCTCCCGCTCGCCGCACGGGCCGATCATGGTTTGCCCGCCGACGCCAAGACGGTGCGCAACCTCGCCTACGTGACTGACGGCCACGCGCGGCAGAAGCTCGACCTTTACCTCCCCGCGCAGCCGAAAGGCCCGCTGCTCGTCTATATCCACGGCGGCGGCTGGCGCGCGGGCTCGAAAGACGGCGTGCTGAGCCTCGGCTTCGTGGCACTCGGCTACACGGTGGCGAGCGTGGAATATCGCTTCAGCCAGGACGCGGTTTTCCCCGCGCAAATCGAGGACTGCAAAGCGGCCATCCGCTGGCTGCGCGCGCACGCCGCTGAGTACGGTTACGACCCGAAACGCATCGCCGCCTTTGGCGACAGCGCGGGCGGCCACCTCACCGCGCTGCTCGCTGCCACGGGCAATGTGCGCGTTTTCGACAAGGGCGAGAACCTCGACCAGTCCAGCACGATCCAATGCGGCATTGACTGGTACGGCCCAGCGGATTTTCCCGGCTTCATCCCGCCGAGCGGCGACCCGATGGTGCAGCGCGAAGGCGCAGACTCCGTGCTTGTGCAGCTTTTCGGCGGCCCGCTCGCGGAGAAAATGGAACTCGCGCGCCGCGCCAGTCCGGTGACGTGGGTGACGAAAGAAACCGCGCCGCTCTTCATCGAGCAAGGCACGAAAGACCCGCTCGTGCCCGCCGCGCAAAGCACCGGCCTCGCCGCCAAACTCAAGGCCGCCGGCGTGGACACGACGCTCGAAATCATCGAAGGCGCGGGGCACGGCGGGCCGGAATTCTCCACGCCCGACCGCGTGCACCGCATGGTCGAATTTCTGAACCGCCACCTCGGGCTCGGCGCAAACGGCAAATCGTAGCCGCGCCGACTCAACGGGCCTGATACGTCCCGTGCGTGACGCCAAGCTGCGACTGCGCGCGCAGCTCGGTCCACAAATTTTCGCCGTCGCGCGTGCCGCCGAGCAGCATCTGGTAGGCGCGGATGACGCGCGCCGCTTCGTCCCCATTTTCCTCCAGCAGCTCGACGCGAAAGTCGCGCAGCCCCGCGCTTTCGAGCTGCTGAAAAAAGCGCGCGCCCGTCTGCGGCACCGCGTTGAACAGCGTATTGCGGCAGCCCACGTCCGCGCGCAGCGGATGCTCCACGCCCACCCGGTCGCGCAGATGCACGCGATGCTTTTCGCATGGCCGGCCGCAGTCCGTGAAGTCCTTCCCCTGCGACATGAAGGCCGCGAAAACGCAGTGCTCCATGTGAAACATCGGCATGTGCTGATGGATCGTCAGCTCGAACCATTCCGGCGGCGCGGCCGCGAGCAGCTCGAGCACCTGCTCGATGTTCAGGTCGTAGCTCACCGTCACCCGCTCCAGCCCTTTGCCGATCAAATGCTGCGCGGTGAGCGGGTTCGCGACATTGAGCGAAAAGTCGCCGACTTTCCGCAGCGGGCTCGCCGCGAAATGCGCGATCGCCCCGAGATTGCGGATGAGCACGCCGTCAGGCGCGGCGTTTTCGATGAGCTTGAAAAAGCCCTGCTCGCCTGCCTTTTGAATCCGCGGCGTCGCCAGAAAAATCCGCGCGCCGTTGCCCGTCTCGCGCACCCGCGCGACCGCGTCCTTGTAGCGCCGGATGTCCTCGAAGTCCGCGTACACCTCCGCGGTGCCACAGGCGAGAGCGGCGTCGAGCTGCTCCATCGTTCGGCACAGCACGCGCAAAGTGGCGGAAGCCTCAGGCGTGCGCGGCAGCGGGTTTCCCAGCATTTCACGCCACGACTCCGGCGACTCCACGCGCTGCATCGCGAGCGCCGTGTCGAGCTGGAAAACGAGTTCGCGCCGCAGCCGGTTCAATTCGCCGATGGGCAGGATGACCCCGCCTTCGAGCGCGTTTTCAAAATCCCCCAGCGCGTATCCGCTCTCGCCAAGCCGCCCGAGATGCTCCCGCAATTTCTCCACCGTCAGCGGAGCCGTCCGCGCGGCTTGCAAGGGGATCGCCGAATAGACCGTCGCCGCCTGCGCAGCCACGACCAACGCCTCGCCCGCCCGCCCGCTCACGCGCATGTCCACCCCCACCCGCCGTCGCGGCTCGATCTTCCCGGCAAACGACTGCCGCAGCCGTTTGTTCAGTTCCGGGTCATCCGTTTTCCACACGCGGTCGCCCGGCTTCAGCCGCGCGAAATCGAGATGCCCGTGCTGGAAAAAATAGCGCCCGCCTTTGATCCCGAAAATCCGCCCGCCCTGCTCCGCATTCGTATCGCCGCCGGTGTCGAAAACCACGCCGTCGCCCAGCTTCAGCGCGATCTCAGGCGTCAGCTCCACGTAGTCGCGCCCCACCGCGGCGATCCTTCCGACAAACGGCCCGCGCTTTTTTCCATACCGCGCCGGCACGAGTTCCTGATGGTTCACCCCATGCATCCAGCCGGAGTAAAGGCCGCGGGAAAAAGCCATCTCGAGCTGGTAGCGGTCGGGGGCGTTGATGGTGGATGGTGGATGGTTGAGCGCCGCGCCGTCGCGGGCCGCGAGCGCGGCGTCGATGGCCTTGCGATAGACCCGGCAGACCGCCGCCACGTACTCCGGCGTCTTCAGCCGGCCTTCGATTTTGAAACTGACCACGCCGAGCTCCAGCAGCGCGGGGATTTCATTCACCGCCGCGAGATCCTGCGGCGAAAGCAGATACCGCCGGTCCCCGAGATCGCGCACCGCGCCATCGACCACCAGCTCGTACGGCATGCGGCAGGCCTGCGCGCACTCGCCGCGGTTCGCGCTCCGCTGGCCGAGCGATTCGCTCGTCAGACACTGCCCCGAATACGCTACACACAACGCCCCGTGGACAAAAACTTCGAGCGGCAGTGCGGGCGCGGTTTCCTCTTCCCCGTCCTCCGCCCACCGCCCTCCGAATTTCCCCAACTCCCGCAGCGACAGCTCCCGCGCCAGCACCGCCCGCTCGATCCCCAGCTCCTTCGCAAACGCCACGCCCTCCGGCGAGGTGATCGTCATCTGCGTGCTCGCGTGGATCGGCAGCTCCGGCGTGATCGCTCGCGCCAGCCGCACCAGCCCCACGTCCTGCACGATCAGCGCATCCACGCCTGCGCGATTCAGCAGCCGCAGGTAGCCCGCCGCCGCGTCGAGTTCGCCGGTGAAGACCAGCGTGTTGAAAGCGACATACGCCTTCACTCCATGCCGATGGCAAAATGCCACGACCTCCGGCAGCTCCGCCTCGGTGAAATTGTCCGCCCGCAGCCGCGCATTGAATTTCGGCAGCCCGAAATAAACCGCGTCCGCACCGTTCGCCACCGCCGCGCGCACGCAGTCCCAGCCGCCCGCGGGCGCGAGCAGTTCGGGAGTCGGGAAGTCGGTGGGCGCGGTCATTGGCGGGCGGCAATAGACGCGCGTTTGCCCGCTCTCGCCAGCGCGCTTCTGCACGCACACTCCCGCTCAGTAATAGCCCCGCACCCGCCGCAAAAACGCTTCCCACCGCGGCCCCGGCCGGCCGTGCTCCAGCAGGATGCGCGGACAGTTTTTCATGTTGTTGTGAAAGTGCCGCTGCGGCCAGTGGTAGTGTGGCACCACATGCTCGAGCGGAATGCCACGGTCGTGCATGAGCCAGGCGGTGAGCCGCGCCGCGCGGTCGATCGCCGCCGCCTGCCGCCGCGAGTCGCGAAACTCGCAAATCTCGATGCCGATGCTCGTCGTATTCCCCGGCCCCTCGTGATCCGCATGTTCGCCCTGGATGTTCAGCGGCAGCGACTGGATCGCCTCGCGGTCATCCACCGAGAAATGCCACGTCATGTAACCCGTGCGATTCCATTGCGACTTGCCGCGAAAGTTTCCCGCCGCCATGCCGTGCGCATGCACCAGCGCGCCCGCGTTCGGGCTGTCCGTGCTGTGATGGTGATGTAGCTCGCGCGCAGCGGAAACTCGATGTGCCGTCCGACACGCCCTTTCGGCACGATGATCTGCCGCAGGTTTACCGACGCCGGGGAGGCGCTCTGGCGCAAAGTTCCGCCGCCCGCCGAGGTGGTGGCATATGGCGAAGTCGCACAGCCTCCGAGTCCAGCAGCGCCGAGCATCGCGATCAAAATGAGGATTCGTTTCATGGCGCGGAGTGTAGGGAAATCCGCATCGCCGTCACGCAGCGTTAGTGATCCGTGATTCCAAAAGTTCCTGCACGCGCTACGCTCCGCCGCGTGCAACTTCCCCTCGCTGGCAAATCCCTCGTCGTCATCGGCGGCACCACCGGGCTCGGGCTGTCCGCCGCAAAAGCCTTTGTGGAGGCCGGTGCGCGGGTCGTCGTTGTCGGGCGCAAAGCCGCGAGTGCCGACGCGGCGGCGGCCACGCTCGGGGAAAATGCCCGCGCCATTTCCGCCGATGCGTGCGATCCCGACACCGCGCCGCACGCCATCGCGGCGGCGCTTGCGGCGTTTGGAAAATTCGATGGCCTCTACCATGTCGCGGGAGGCAGCGGGCGGCGGATGGGCGACGGGCCGCTGCACGAGCTGACCGACGAAGGCTGGCGCGCGACCTTCGATCTCAACCTCACCTCGCTGATGCTCTCGAACCGCGCCGCCGTCCGCCAGTTCCTCGCGCAGGGCAGCGGCGGCAGCATCCTGAACATGGGTAGCGTGCTCGCGTGGAGCCCGTCGCCGCGGCACTTTTCCACGCACGCCTACGCGGCGGCGAAAGCCGCGCTGATCGGCTTCAGCAAAGCGACGGCGGCGTATTACGCGCCGCAGAATATTCGCATCAACGTACTCGCCCCGGCACTCGTCGAGACGCCGATGTCGGAGCGCGCGGCGGCGGACGAGACGATCCGGCGTTTCATCAAAACCAAGCAGCCGCTCGACGGCGGGCGCATCGGCCAGCCGGGCGATCTCGACGCGGCGGCGGTGTATTTCATGGGCGACGGTGCGCGTTTCACCACCGGCCAGGTGCTCGCCGTGGATGGCGGCTGGTCGGTCACGGAGGGCGGCGATGAGTAGCGTCGCCATCGGCCTCGACCTCGGCGGCACGCAGATCAAAGGCGTGGTGGCCACCTGGACGGGCGACATTCTGCGCCGCGAAGTGCGCGCGACCAATGACGACGGCACCGACTCGAAGACATGGGCTTTCATCGCGCGGAAGCTCGCCGAGCATCTCGGGCACGACCTCGCCGTGGGCGTCTCGGCGCCGGGGCTAGCGGCGCGCGACCGGCGCTCCATTGCCATCCTGCCGCAGCGCCTGCGCGGCATGGAGGGGCTCGACTGGACGGACTTCCTCGCCCGCGACCGCCTGGTGCCCGTGGCCAATGACGCCCAGTCCGCACTCGCCGGCGAGGCGTGGATCGGCGCGGCGCGCGGCTTGCAAAACGCGGTCCTGCTCACGCTCGGCACCGGCGTCGGCGGCGCGATTTTGGCCGATGGAAAAATCCTGCGCGGCCATCTCGGCCGCGCCGGCCATCTCGGCCATGTGTGCCTCGATGTCGCCGGCCCGCCCGACATCGTCGGCATGCCCGGCGCGCTGGAGGACTGTATCGGCAACCACAACATCGCCGTGCGCACCGGCGGGCTCTTTGCCACCACGCACGAACTCATCGCCGCCTACCGCACCGGCGAGCCGGAGGCGGTGCGGCTGTGGCTGGCCTCGATCCACGCGCTCGCCTGCGCCATCGCCAGCTTCGTCAATGTGCTCGACCCCGAGGCCGTGATCCTCGGCGGCGGCATCGCGCAGGCCGGGGATGCGGTGTTTGAGCCGCTCCGCGCGGAACTGGCCCGCCTCGAGTGGCGGCCCGCCGGCCATGCCGTGAAGCTGCTGCCCGCCACGCTCGGCGAATGGGCCGGAGCCATCGGCGCGGCGCGCGGCGCGATGGAGGCGGGGAGAAAGAAAGAGGTATGAGGTATGAAGGATGAGTGATGAAAAATCACGTGTGCGGTTTCCTGCCTTTCATACCTCATCCTTCATACCTCATACCTCTTCCTTTCCGTTGCCTCCCGCCCTCGACTACCTGACGAAATGCCGCGCCCTCATCGACGTCGTGGAGCACCAAACGCCCGCCATTTCGCAAGCCGCCGATTGGTTCTCCGAAACCATCCTCGCGGGGCGCATGGTGCATGTCTTCGGCTCCGGCCATTCGCGGATCATGGTCGAGGAAATGTGGCCGCGTTACGGCTCGTTCCCCGGCTTCAATCCCATCGTCGAGCTGTCGCTCAGCTTTCACAATCTCGTGGTCGGCGCGAACGGCCAGCGGCAGGCGATGTTCCTCGAAAATGTGAGCGGGCTCGCCGAGCGCATCCTGCGCAACTTCGACCTCGCGCCGCAGGACACGGCGCTGGTGATTTCGTCGGGCGGCTGCAACGTCGTGCCCATCGAGATCGCCGAGCAGTTTCAAAAGCGCGGCGTGCGCGTGGTGGCGATCATTTCCCGCGCACACAGCGCGGCCAGCACCAGCCGCCGCGCAGATGGGAAAAAGCTCCACGACTTCGCCGACCTCACGCTCGACACCGGTGCGCCGGTGGGCGACGCGATGGTGAAAATCGCCGGCCTCGACACGCCCGTTTCGCCCGGCTCGACCGTCGGCGGCTGCCTGCTCGTGAACGCGATCAAAGCCGAGGTGGCCGCCCGGCTGACGAAGGCCGGACAGCCGCCACGGGTGCTGAGCGCGGGCACGATCGTGGGCGCGGAGCGGGCGGTGGAGCTTTTTGAATGCGCCTACGACGAGCATGCAAGGCGGCTGGCTAAAATGTATGAGCGGATAGGGTTGAGTGATGAGGTATGAAGTATGAGTGATGAAGGGCAGAGGCAGGATTTGAGGGCGCGGACGACGGCGTTTGCGTTGCGGGTTTTGAAGATGGCATCAGCGCTGCCCAAGTCGCAGATTGCGCGGACACTTGGCCGGCAGGTGCTGAGGTCGGAACGTCGGTTGGGGCGAACTATCGGGAGGCTTATCGCGCGCGCTCGAAAGCCGAATTCATCGCGAAGCTCGGCGACTGTCTGCGCGAGTTGGAGGAGACGTCCTACTGGCTGGAACTGCTCTCCGCCGCCGAAATCATCAAACCCGATCGGCTCAGCGATCTGCGCAAAGAAGCCGACGAACTTCTCGCCATCTTCACCACGATTTCCAAGAACGCGAAATCCGAATAACCGGAACATTCATCACTCATCCTTTATACCTCATACCTCATGCCTTTCCCTCCCCTCCGCACCACCATCATCGGCAGCTATCCGTTTCCCTCGTGGCTGGAGTTTGCCTGCCAGCATCTCGGCGAGTTTGGCAAAGACGACATCGCCGAGTTACAGGACGACGCCGTCATCGTCGCGCTGCACGATCAGCTCGCGGCGGGGCTCGATGTCGTCACCGACGGCGAGCAGACGCGGCTCGATTTCAATCTCTCGTTCTACGGCTTCCTCGACGGCCTCGAACTCGAAGGCGCATCGCCCCGCCGCTTCGGCCCGCCCGCGCACGACCAGCGCGGCAAGCATGCCGTCGTCGGCGAGCTGCGCGCGCCGCGCGGGCTCGGCGTGGTGGAGGAATTCAAGCGCCTGCAACGTCTCGCGCCCGCCGGGCCGGTGCTCAAAGCGAGCGTCCCCGGCCCGTACACATTGAGCGGTCGGCTGGTGCCGAACGCGCAGTATCCCGACCGCTACGCGCTGACCGAAGCGCTGCTGCCCATCGTGCGCGCAGAGCTGGAGGCGCTGGTTGCCGAGGGCTGTCGGGAGATCACCGTCGATGAGCCGTCGATGAGCTGCTACGCGCACCGCGAGGAGCCGGAAAAGTTCGTGGAGATTTTCAACCGCACCGTCGCGCCCGTCGTCGGGAAATGCCGGCTTTCGACGCATCTCTGCTTCGGCAATTTCAAAGGCCGCGCCGTGGGCCTGCGCCGCTACGCGCCGATGTTCCCCGCCTTTCTCGATATGACGCTCGACGAGGTGCATCTCGAAATGGCCAGCCGCGAGTTTTCCGAGATCGCCATCATCGGCGAAATCGCGCAGCGCATGGATGTGGCCGTCGGAATCATCGACGTGAAGAGCTACTTCATCGAAACGCCCGAGGAAGTGGCCGCGCGCGTCCGGCGCTGCCTCGCGCACGCGCCGGCGGAGCGGCTGTCCTTTGCGCCGGATTGCGGGCTGAGCCAGACGGCGCGCTGGGCGGCGCGGCAAAAGCTCGCGAACATGGTGGCCGGCGTGAAGCTGGTGCGCGCGGAGTTGGGGTTGTGATCCGTCCGCTGCAACAGGACGACGCCTTTCTCGCCGATCTAGCGCAGCCGCCCGCTGCACCGGACGAACTGCGCGTGTGGTGGCTGGGGCAGAGCGGGTTTCTGGTGCGGTGCGGCGGACGGCTGGCGCTGCTCGATCCGTATTTGTCCGACTCGCTGACGGTGAAGTACGCGGTAACGGACAAGCCGCATGTGCGCATGACGGAGCGCGTCATCGCGCCGGGGCGGCTGGCGGGGATCGAGGTCATCACGTCGAGCCACAACCACACCGACCATCTCGACGCGGAGACGCTGCGCCCGCTGCTCGCGGTGAATCCGCAGGCGCGGCTGGTCATGCCCGAGGCGAACCGCGGGTTCGTCGCGAACCGGCTGGGCATCAGCGTTTGCGAGCCGGTGGGGCTGGATGACGGCGCGAGCGCGAAGGTCGGCGCGTTCACATTTCACGGCATCGCGGCGGCGCACAATGAACTGACCCGCGATGCGGCGGGGCGGCATCAGTTTCTCGGCTACATCATCCGTTGCGGACGATGGACGGTCTATCACTCGGGCGACACGCTGCTTTACGAAGGGCTCGCGGAAAAGCTGCGCGCCTTTGCACCCATCGACCTCGCGCTGCTGCCGATCAACGGCAACAAACCCGAGCGCCGCGTGGCCGGAAACCTCGACGGACGCGAGGCCGCGCAGCTCGCGCACGCCATTGGCGCGCGGTGCGTGGTGCCGTGCCACTACGAGATGTTCGCCTTCAACACGGCGGACCCGCGCGAGCTTTTCAGCCCCGAGTGCGAACGGCTCGGGCAGCCGTACCGCGTGCTGCGCGCGGGGGCGGCGCTGGCGCTGTGACTTTCCACTCGTCACGCCTTTTTCCGCGCGCAGAATCGCGGCCATCTTATGAGCAAAAAATTCCGCATCGCTGGCATCAATTTCGATCACATGCATATGGGCGATCTGCTGCGGCAGACGCATGAGCATCCCGCGGCGGAGCTGGTGGGCATCTGCGATGTGCAGCCGCTGCGCATGGCCTCGGCTATGCAAAATTTTGCCATCCCGCCGGAAGCCATTTTCACGGATTACCGCGCGTGTTTGGAGCAGACCAAGCCCGACCTCGTGATCCTCTGCCCGGCGACCGGCGAGCATGCGCTGTGGACGCAGCGGGTGGCGGAATACGACGTGAACATTCTGATGGAAAAACCTTTCGCCGCCTCGCTCGCGGACGCGGATGCGATGATCGCGGCGCAGCGTGCGACGGGAAAATTGTTGGCGATCAACTGGCCGCTGCGCTGGCTGCCCGGCTACATCACGGCGAAGCGGCTGCTCGATGAAGGGCTCATCGGCGAGGTTACGAGTTTTCACCACTACGGTGGAAATCGCGGGCCGCTTTACCACCGCGCGGACAAGGTGGAGGCGGTGCCGACGGCGGAGGAAAAGGCGGCGAGCTGGTTTTACGACGCGACGCGCGGCGGCGGCTCGCTGCTCGATTACGCGGGTTACGGCGCGACGCTCGGGACGTGGTTCCAGGGCGGGCGCAAGCCGCTGGAAGTGACGTGCGTGAAGGACGAGCCGCCGGGGCTCGGGGTCGATGAGCACAGCGTCACCGTCTGCCGCTACGCGCACGGGCTTTCCAAGATCGAGACGCGCTGGGGCACGTTCACGGACCCGTGGATTTTGCAGCCGCAGCCGAAGTGCGGCTTTGTGCTCTGCGGGACGCGGGGGACGATCAACGCCGATGACTACGCGAAGCACATCCGCGTGCAGACGACGGAGCGACCCGAGGGCTTCGAGGTCGCGGTGGATGAGGTGCGCGCGCCTTTCCAGAACCCGATCCAGTACGTACTCGCGGCGCTCGACGGCGGCGATTTCGAGCGCGGCCCGCTGCACCCGGAGATCGCCCGCATCGGCCAGCAGATCGTGGACAGCGCGGTGCTGAGTGCGCGGGAAAAGCGAACGGTGAAACTCGTGGAGTGAGCGACGAGACGTATGGCGTGAGCGTGGAGCAAGCGGCGCGGGAGATCGCCGCGCCTGAGCTGCCGTATCGCCCGCGAGTGCCGATGAATCCTAGCATCGGCATCGGGCTGATCGGCTGCGGCGGGATCACGGAGAGTCATTTGCAGGCCTACAAAAACGCGGGCTACCGGGTGGTCGCGCTGGCTTCGCGTGCGCGCGAGCGGGCGGAGGCAAGGCGCGCGGAGTTTTTTCCGGAGGCTGAGATTTTCACGGACTGGCGCGCGCTGCTCGCGCGGGGCGATATGGACGTGGTGGACATCGCGACTTCGCCGGAGGTGCGCGGGCCGATCATCGAAGCGGCACTGCGCGCGGGAAAGCATGTGCTCTCGCAAAAGCCGCTCGCGCTTTCGCTCGGTGAAGGCGCACGCCTCGCCGACCTCGCGGACACGCTCGGCCTGCGGCTCGCGGTGAATCAGAACGGGCGCTGGGCGCCGCATTTCGCGTGGATGCGCGCGGCGATTTCCGCGGCGCTGATTGGCGAAGTTTCGTCGGCCGATTTCGCCATCCATTGGGATCACCACTGGATTTGCGGGACGCCTTTCGAAGATCAGCCGCAGCTCATCCTCTCCGATTTCGCGATCCATTGGTTCGACATCGCCACCGCATTTTTCGGCGACCGTCCCGCGCGGCAGATTTTCGCCGCCGCCGCGCGCTCCCGCAGTCAGCGCGCGCGCCCGCCTTTCCTCGCCCACGCCTGCGCGGAGTTCGACGGCGGACAGGCGACGTTCGCGTTTAATGCCGACATCGCCTTCGGCCACGAAGATCGTACGACCATCATCGGCTCCCGCGGCACGCTCCGCAGCGTGGGGCCGAGCCTCCTGCAGCAGCGCGTGACTTTGCACACTGCCGAGGGGACAGCCTCGCCGGTACTGGCCGGCTGCTGGTTCCCCGACGGCTTCCACGGCGCGATGGCCGAGCTGCTTTGCGCCATCGAGGAAAACCGCGCGCCGGAACATTCCGCGCGCGATAACCTGCGCAGCCTCGCGCTGTGCTTTGCCGCCGTGGAAAGCGCGGAAACCGGCCGGCCCGTCGCCATTCTTCCGTGACCGCGGCGCTGGCTAGCCGGCCGTCGGGCGGAAGCCTTTGGTCGCGCCGCTCACGGGGTCAACTTGAAGGGTGAAAAAGTTGGACGGCGGCGTGGTGCCAGTCACTTTGTCTGTCAGGTTGCGGATGGTGACGAACCAGGTCGAAGCCGGCGCGAGATTGGTGGAACCGTCCTGTTGGAAACGGAAGGCCACGTAATTGTAGTTCTTCAACACTCCCCGCGGCAGTTCCGGGTCACTCGAGACCGGCTTTTTGGCCGGGGTCTGACTGCTGGCGGAGAGAAGCGTGGAAAAAGCGACGTTCGGCTCCATCACGACCGAAGTCGGCAGCCGTTCCGGTTTGCCGATTGGCACGGCCACGCCGGACTCCACGACTTCAAAGAGCTGCATCGCGCGGTATTGCCAAGTGGTTGAATCGGCGACCGTTTCGCCGGGAGATTCGGGATCGGCGTAAAGATAAAACCGCACTTCGACCGCGAGATTTCTGCTGAGTGCCCGCTGCCGGGCGAAGCTAAGCTGATCCGTCAACGTCTGCGACGCTTGGGTCATCGCCGAGCCGCGGAGAATCGTGGTGGCGGCCGGTACCGTGAAGGTCGCGATGATGGCGATGATGGCGATGACGACGACGAGTTCGATAAGCGAAAAGGCCGAGGTTCTGGCAGGGAGGCGGTGCGATTTCATGGAGCAGGTAGTTATATGATACATACACAAAATTGACCGGCAAACGGAAAGACGGGCGCGGGCGGGATGACGGGGGAAAAGTTTTCCGCCTCGACAGAAAGCCGATCCCCGCACTGGATGAGCGCGCAATTTCGCCCATGGAAACCCTCACCATCTCCCAACTCAAACGCGCCGCTATCGAGGGGCGAGTGGAGGCGGCGGTGCATGGGCAGGTCGAGGCGCTGGTGAAAAAGGAGACGAAGGACGGCAAGCCCTTCTGGGAGGTCACGCTCGCGGACGCCGAGGCCAAGATGACGTTGCGGGCGTGGAGCGATGCGCCGGCTTTTGCCGCGTGCGAGCAACTGGCCGCGCGGGATTTTCTGGCGGTGACGGGTGAGTTTGCGCACAGCAGCGGCTTCGGGCTCGATGCGCGGCGCTGGACCTGCCGCGCGCTCACGGAGGCGGAGCGCGAGGCGCTGCTGGCTGGGCCGGCGGCGCTGCGGGAGAAGCAGGCGACGGATTTCGCGCTCATCGAGGAAAGCGTGGCGTCGGTGGGCGATCCGCGGCTGCTCGGGCTAGCGCGGCTTTTTCTGGCAGAATACGGCGCGCGTTTTCGGCGCAGCGCGGCGGCGCGGGGAAACCATCACGCGCGGCGCGGCGGGCTGGTCGAGCATGTCGCGCAGATGATGCGCGCGGCGCTGGCGCTGGCGGCGGCGTATCCCGCGCTGAACCGCGACCTGCTGATCGCGGGCGTGCTTTTTCACGACTCGGGAAAGCTGTGGGAAAACGCGCTGCCCGCGGACGGCTTCGCGATGCCGTTCGACGAGCGCGGGGAATTGCTCGGGCACATCACCATCGGCATCGAGTTGGTGAATGCGCTCTGGCGCAAACTGCTCGCGGCCCCGGACGCCAGCGCCTGGGCCGGGCTCCTGCCCGCGGGCGAGGACGTGCGGCTGCACCTGCTGCACCTGCTGGCGG
>JANPHJ010000039.1:0-7824 GCA_031424395.1 Chthoniobacter sp. | reverse complement strand
CGCCGGCATCCTCGCTTTCACCAAGTAACGCGCCATGGCCTACGTCGTCCCACGCCCGAACCTGACTTGGAAAGAGAAGATCTATCTGCCGTCGATCGTCGCCGGCATGGCCATCACTTTTAAGCACCTCAAGCGGATGCTCAAAGGCGAGACCAAGGTCGTCATGCAGTATCCCGAGGAAAAATGGGACGCCTCGATGCCCGAGCACTACCGCGGTGCGCCGACGCTCGTGACCGACGAGCACGGCCGCGAGCGCTGCGTGGCCTGCCAGCTTTGCGAATTCATCTGCCCGCCGCGCGCGATCACCATCAAGCCGGAGGAAATCCCCGCGGACAACAAGTTCGCGAAGGTCGAGAAGCGGCCCAAGGAATTCGAGATCGACATGATCCGCTGCATCTACTGCGGGCTGTGCGAAGAAGTCTGTCCCGAGCAGGCGATCTTCCTGCGCAAAGACTACGCGATCACCGGCATCAGCCGCGCGGAAATGGTCCACGACAAAGCCAAGCTCTACGAACTCGGCGGTGTCTTCACCGGCCTCGTGAACAAATGGAATCCGAAGAAGTAGCCTGATGTCTCCGATTCTTTTCTATCTCTTCGCCGCGATGACGCTCGCCTTCGCCATCGCCGTGGTCGCGAACCGCAACCCGGTCGCGAGCGCGCTCAGCTTGGTCGTTTCCTTTCTCGGGCTCGCCGCGCTTTTCGTCGGGCTCGATGCCTACTTCATCGCCGTCATCCAAGTGCTGGTCTATGCCGGCGCGGTCATGGTGCTGTTTCTTTTCATCATCATGCTGCTGAATATCCAGGCCGAGGAGCGGCGGAAAATCAACCTACCGGCCTACGCGGGTGGCGGCTTGGTCACGGCGGCGTTCGTCGCGCAGCTTTGGGTTGTTTTGCAAAAATACGACCTCGGCAAAACCGCCTTTGCCCCGCTCGCGGAGAAGCATGTCGATGACGTTCGCAACGTCGGAAACACGCTCTTTTCCACGCACAATCTGCCGTTCCAAGTTATCGGCGTCCTCATCCTCGTTGCCACCATCGGCGTCGTCGTACTTTCCAAGCGCGAACTCAAATGAACCGCTTTTTGTTTAATCAGGAAAACAGGAAAGCAGGAAAGACTGGGAGTTACTCCCTCATAACTTCTTTTCCTGCTTTCCTGCTTTCCTGATTCATCCCCGTGTCTTCATGACTCTGACGCTTAACCATTATCTACTAGTCAGCGGCCTGCTCTTCGCCATCGGCTTCGCGGGCGTGATGCTCCGGCGGAACATCATTATCATCTTCATGTGCCTCGAGCTGATGCTCAACGCCGCCAACCTCTCGCTCGTCGCCTTTTCCCGTTTCAACCTCGTCAACGGCCTGCCAAACTATAATGCGCAGGTGCTCGTCTTCTTCATCATCACCGTCGCCGCCGCCGAGGTCGCCGTCGGCCTCGCGATCATCGTCGCCCTCTTCCGCGCGCGGCAGACGACGCACGTCGAGGACATCAACTCACTCAAGTTTTAGCGCCAGGCTCGCATGGATACCTACGCTTACTTTCCCTGGTTTATCCTTCTCGCGCCGCTCGTCAGCGCGGTGCTCATCCAGCTATTCACGCGGAAGTCGCACGGCCTAAGCGCAACGATTTCTGTCGCCGCCGTGTGCTTTTCGCTGCTCGCGAGCATCTTCGTTTTCTTCGGCCCGGAAACGGCGCACGCGAATGAAATCCCGTGGCTCGATCTGCCCGGACTGCGTGTGCCCATCGGCGTGACCATCGACGCGTTGAGCAAGGTCATGCTCATCGTCGTCACCGGCATCGGCGCGCTCGTGCATATCTATTCGCTCGTTTACATGAAGGGCGACGACGGCGAGGCGCGGTTCTTTGGCAACCTCTCGCTGTTCATGTTCTCGATGCTCGGCATCGTGCTAGCGAACAACTTCGCGATGATGTTCATCTTCTGGGAACTCGTCGGCGTCAGTTCCTATCTGCTCATCGGCCACTGGCACACGCGCGACACCGCGGCGGCGGCGGCGAATAAGGCATTCATCACTAATCGCATCGGTGACTTCGGCTTCATGCTCGGCATCCTGATGGTATGGAGCGTCGCGGGCTCGGTAGTTTTCAATGACATCGAACGCAACCTGCACCTCGTCACCGCGAACCCGGTTTTTCTCACGACCGCGGTGCTGCTCATCTTCTGCGGCGCAGTCGGGAAGTCGGCGCAGGTGCCACTCCACGTCTGGCTGCCCGACGCGATGGAAGGCCCCACGCCCGTCTCCGCGCTCATCCATGCCGCGACGATGGTCGCCGCCGGCGTTTACATGCTCGCGCGGGTCTTCTTCCTCATTGAGCCGTCGCTCGGGGCGCAGACTGTCATCGCGACCATCGGAGCCATCACCTGCCTCCTCGCCGCGCTCATGGCAACGCAGCAGGACGACATCAAACGCATCCTCGCCTACTCCACGCTCTCGCAACTCGGCTACATGATTTTGGCCATCGGCGTCGCGGCACCGGGCGCGGCCATGTTCCATTTGTTCACGCACGCTTGTTTCAAAGCGCTGCTCTTCCTCGGCGCGGGCGCGATCATCCATCAGTTGCATCACGAGCAGGACATTTGGAAAATGGGCGGGCTCAAAGGGAAAATGAAATGGACATTCCTGACCTTCACCGCCGGCTATCTGGCGCTGATTGGCTGTCCCGGACTGAGCGGTTTCTTTTCGAAGGACGCCATCCTCATGGCCGCCTACAACCGCGGCATCTGGTTCTTCCTGCCCGCGCTGCTCACCGCCTTCCTCACCGCCTTTTACATGACGCGCCTGTTCGTCATCGTCTTCCTCGGCGACGCCCGTTCGGACGCGGCCAAGCACGGCCACGATGGCCCCGTTGCGATGACCGTGCCGCTCATGATCCTCGGCGTGCTCTCCGTCATCGCGGGCTACGGGACCAGCCACTACTTTCTGCCCGAGCATGAGGAGGCGCACCACGCCATCGTGCCGGTGCTGGCGATTGGCGCCTTCCTCGCGGGCACCGCAGGCGGCTGGGTGCTTTACAAAGGGCAGGCGAAAGACCCGATCCTCATTCCGCTTTTCAAAAACAAGTTCTACTTCGATGAACTCTACGCCGCGCTCATCGCCGGCACGCAGGACTTGCTCGCGACGATGTCGGGCTGGTTCGACAAATGGATTCTCGACGGCCTGTTCGTGCGCGGCTTGAGCGGCGCGGCGTGGGGCACCGGCTTCGTCCTGCGCTTTGCGCAGATCGGCAACCTCCAGGCCTACGCCTTCCTCTTCGGCCTCGGCGTCGTCGGGCTTATCTACTTCCTCGTCTTTGCGTAAATGGGCATCTCCTTCATCGCCATCATCGGTGCCGCCGTGCTCTTCGGGATCGTCGGGCTCATCTGGCACTTCGCTTCCAAGAATTAACCGCTCCCGATGCTGACCCTCATCATTTTCATCCCACTGCTCGCCGCGCTCGGCATCCTGCTCGGCGCACCCGCGCGCAAGACGGCGCTCGGTGCGGCAGTCGCGCAGTTCGTCTTAACGTTGTTAGTGTTTCTGTCTTACGACAAAGCGAAGGGTGGCTTTCAGTTTCTCTCGTCCTATCCCATCGCCCCGGACTGGAAGCTGAACTACCTCGTCGGCGCGGACGGCTTGAGCGTGCTGATGCTCCTGCTCACGGGCATCGTCACGCTGGCGGCGATCTGGGTCGCACCGAAGATTGAAAAGCGCGAACCGCTTTACTATGCGTGCCTGCTTTTCATTACCGCCGGGGCGGCGGGCGCGTTTGCCTCGGTCGATCTTTTCTTCCTCTACGCCTTTCACGAACTCGCGCTCATCCCCACCTTCCTGCTCATCGGCCTGTGGGGCAGCGGCGAGCGGCACACGGCGGCGTGGAAGATCACGATCTATCTCGGCATGGGCAGCTTCGTCCTGCTGATCGGCCTCATTGATCTCTACCTCGCCGTGCCGGAAGCGCTGCGCACGTTCAACCTCATTGACCTCCAAAAACTCGCGAGCAGCGGCCTCATCCCCGCCGCCGCGCAGACCCGGCCTTACATCTTCCTGCTGCTCGGCTTTGGCATCCTCATTTCGCTGTTCCCATTCCACTCGTGGGCACCGACCGCCTACGCCTCCGCGCCCACGCCAGCGGCAATGCTGCATGCGGGTGTGCTGAAAAAGTTCGGCCTTTACGGTCTGCTGCGTGTTGCCATTCCGCTGCTGCCGGAGGGGGCGAAACATTGGGCGAACCTGCTGCTCATCCTTCTCGTCGGAAACATCATCTACGTCGGCCTCGCGACCATCGCGCAAAAGCGGCTCGATATGATGCTCGGCTACTCCAGCGTCATGCACATGGGCTACATCTTCCTCGGCCTCGCCGCGATGAACACCATCGGTCTGAGCGGCGCGGCGCTGCTGATGTTCGCGCATGGCCTGTCCATCGCTGCGCTCTTCGCCATGGCCGGCATGCTGCGCGAACATCGGCCCGCGCTCGAACTCGATTCCTTCGGCGGCCTTGCCAAGCACATGCCCGCACTCGCCTTCGCCTTTGGCCTCGCGGCGTTCGCATCCATCGGCCTGCCGGGCTTCGCTAACTTCGCCAGCGAGTTGACCGTCTTCTTCGGCGCTTACAAACCCGCCGCCGGGCTCGACGCCTCGCACTTTCACCTCGCCGTCGTCTTCGCGCTGTGGGGAGTAGTCATCTCGGCGGTCTATATGCTGCGCGCCTACCGCGCCATTTTCATGGGCGAGCCGGGCAAGGAAGCCGCCGCTTGGCCCGACCCGTTCAAAGCCCTGCGCTGGCCCGTCGTCATCCTCCTCGCCGCGCTGCTCATCGCGGGCTTTGCGCCGGGCAAATTCCTTAGCTTCGTCCAACCCGGCTTCGAGGCAGTTCTTCCGAAATAGAGCATGACTCCGATCCCTTCGCTTTCCCTCGAAATCGCCGTCCTCACCCTCGGCATCGTCATGCTGCTCATCGAGTCGTTCAGCAAGAGCGACGACAAGCGCGGCTGCGTCCGCTTCGCCATCGCCTTCCTCACCGCGCTCATCGGCTTCTCCTTCTTCGTCAACCCGCATGGCGGCAACCAGTTCTATGCCGTCGATGCCACCGCGCAGTTCTTCAAAGTGCTCGCGCTGCTCACCACCATTGTCGTCCTCGTCATGGCGCTGGAGTACAGCAGCGTGCTGGCGAAGTTCATCCCCGGCGTCACGCCCGGCGCGGGGTTGGGCGAATTCTACAGCCTGCCCGTCTTCACCTGCGCCGGACTTATGTTCATGGCCAGCGCGGTCGATTTCCTCCTCATCTTCGTCTCGCTGGAGTTAGTCACCATCAGCTTCTATATCTTAGTCGCTTACATGCGTCGGCAGTCCGCGTCTCTTGAGGCGGGCGTTAAGTATCTTATCCTCGGCGCACTTAGCACTGGCTTCCTGGTCTATGGCATCACCTGGATTTTCGGATTGACTGGTGAAACCAATCTCGCCGCCATCCAGCACGCGCTCGAAACCAAGCAAGTCGCCACCACCCCGCTCCTGTTCGGCCTCATGCTCCTCCTCGTCGGCCTCGGCTTCAAAGTCGCCGCCGTCCCGTTCCAGCTCTGGGTGCCCGATGTCTATCAAGGCGCGCCCACACCCATCACCGCCTTCCTTTCAGTCGGGTCAAAGGCCGCCGGCTTCGTCGTCCTCTTGCGCGTGCTCCAGCCCTTCCTCGCCGTGCCCGGCGTCGGGGTGAAAGTGCTCGCCGTGCTCGCCGTCATGGCCGCGCTCACCATGCTCTACGGGAACCTCGCCGCCCTCCCGCAGGACAACTTCAAACGCCTCCTCGCCTACTCCAGCATCGGCCACGCGGGCTACCTGCTCACCGCCGTGGCCAGCGCCACCGCCGTCACCGACACCCTCGGCTCCGCGCGGCTCGCCGTCGGCTTCTACCTCGCCGGCTACCTGCTGATGACTCTCCTCAGCTTCCTCATCCTCATCGTCGTCGCCCGCCACAGCCGCGGCGACGACATCCTCCACTTCAACGGCCTCGCCAAACGCTCGCCCTTCCTCGCCTTCGGCCTGCTCACCGCCATGCTCTCGCTGGCCGGCATCCCGTTCACCGCCGGATTCATCGGCAAATTCCTCGTCTTCGCCGCCGCCGTGCAGGCCGGCAAATTCTGGCTCGTCGCCATCGGCATCCTCACCGTCGCGGCGGGCTTCTACTACTACCTGCGCATCGTCGCCGCCATGTACTGGCAGGAGCCAAACTGCGACACGCCCATCGTCATCGCCCCGCTCACCCGCTTCACAATTGGCGCGCTGACCTTCGCCGTCTTCTTCTTCGGCATCTTCCCGCAGCCCATCCTTAGTTTGTTGAAAGGCCCAACGCTTCTCCCGCAAACCGAGTTGCACACGGCGGGGCGCTGAGTGTTCTAGTGGTCGGCCCGAAACACCGTCCAAGTGACGTGATATTGGAAAATGACCCGCCTCATTTCCTCGGGCGTGTATTGCTGACTCGAACGGCAAACGTAAAGCCGCGGGTGGGCCAAGGCCCGACTGTGAATGGATAGCTCCCAGGTCCGACCATCAGCGGCTACGCTGTAGTTTAGCGCGTCGGTGAGCGGGGAGGTTGGGAGCGTGTCGAGATACTTTGGCAAGAGGGCACCAAGAGTCTTCGCCGGATGTCCCTGCTCCTCCGCATAGCGGTAAAGCGCCTGCGTCGCGGGGAAGAAGGCGGCGTGAATTCTATCCTCAACTGAGAAGGCGTGCATGACTCGGCAGCCCTCCGCTCCCACATGCCACGTGATACCACCGATCAGTGCGACAAGTGTGCCGAAGATGCACACCACCCAGTTTGCCGATGTTCGGGACATAGGGCGGAGTTAAGCGCCTAAACGGAAGCAGCGTTCAGCATGGCAGCGCGTCATGGGGAAAGGAGAGCGGAGGGCGGCGGATTCGGCAAGGGCGGGGATGATCGGGGCGGGAAGCGTAGCGTCAGCATTCGGCGAGCACGCGGGAAGCGCGCTCTCCCCGGAGTTCGCGGCGATGGTGCCATCTAAATTGCTTCCCCTTTCGTGTCCTTTCGTGTCTTTCGTGGACTCACGCCCATGAAAAACTCCCTCGCCCTCACGCTCGCCTTTTCACTCCTCCTCGCGCCGTTGCACGCGCACGACGCCACCGCGGAGATGTCCGCCGCCGCGAGTAACTTTCTCTCCGCGCTGACGCCGGAGCAGAAGGCGAAGGCCACGTTTGATTTTGCCGGCGAGGAGCGGACGAACTGGCACTTCATCCCGCGGGAGCGAAAGGGATTGCAGATCAAGGAAATGACGCAGGAGCAGCGGCTGCTCGCGCACGCATTGCTGGCCACGGGGCTGAGCAATCGGGGTTACGCGAAGGCGGTGTCGATCATGAGTCTGGAGGCGGTGCTGGCGGAGTTGGAGAAGGCGAAGGCGGTGAATGTGCGCGACCCGGAGCGGTATTTTGTGTCGGTCTTCGGCACGCCGGGCGGCGCGGAGCCGTGGGGCTGGCGGGTGGAGGGACATCATCTTTCGCTGAATTTCACCGCCGCGGGCGACGCCGCGCCGGCGATGACGCCGTCCTTTTTCGGCACGAACCCCGGCGAAGTCCGCACCGGCCCGCGCACCGGCACGCGCGTGCTGGCGACCGAGGAGGAGCTAGGCCGCACGCTCGTGAAGGCGCTGACCGAGGAACAGCGGAAGGAGGCCGTAATTTTCCCCGAAGCGCCGAAGGAAATCTTCGACGTGCCGGGCCGCAACGACACGACGCCGCAGGGGCTCGCGCAGGCGAAGATGACGCCGGAGCAGACGGCGATGCTGATGAAGATCGTCAAGGAGTACCTCTTCCGCTGCCGGCCCG
>JANPHJ010000038.1:0-4330 GCA_031424395.1 Chthoniobacter sp. | reverse complement strand
CGCCGAGGGCGATGACGGTGCGCGGGATGCGGTTTGCCATGAATGTCACCTGGCAGGTTCTCCCTGCGTGATCGGAGCGTGGGCAATTTCAAAGCGGCTCGGACGGGCGCGCACGAACCATTTGCGCAGCTCTTCGAGGGCGAGCATGGCGAGTGCGAAGGGAATGATGAAGAGCCAGACGGAGAGCGAAATCGGCGCGGTGCCGAAGAGGGCGTTGCCCCACGGCGTGTAGTCGATCAGCAGGATGAGCGCGATCTCGGCGGCGATGCCGGCGACGATGAGTTTGTTGCTGAAAAGGCCGAACGCGAACGCAGAGCGGCGGTCGCTGCGGCAGAGGAAGACATTCGCGATCTGCATGACGATGATGGCGCTGAGACAGGCGGTCGTCGCTTGCAGATAGAGCGGGTCGTGGGCTGCGAGTTGCTGTCCGAAGTGCCAGCCGCCGTGATGCAGGACGAACCAATAGGCGCTCATCGCGGCGGCGGCTTGCATCAGGCCGAGGAAGAGGTAGGCGCGGACGAGGAGCGGCCAGTTCAGCAAGCGATCAGAGCGCGGACGCGGCGGCGCTTTCATGATGTCGGGGGCCGGCTTTTCCGCGCCGAGGCCGAGTGCGGGGAGCATGTCGGTGCCGAGATCGACGGCGAGGATTTGGATGATCGTGAGCGGCAGCGGGATGCGGAAGACGACGAACGCGAGATACGGGATCAACTCGGGAACGTTCGAGGTGAGGATGTAGGTGAGGAAATTGCGGATGTTGGCGAAGACGGCGCGGCCTTCCTCGATCGCGGCGACGATGCTGGCGAAGTTGTCGTCGAGCAGCACCATGTCGGCGGCCTCGCGCGCCACGTCGGTGCCGCTGCGACCCATGGCGATGCCGACATCGGCTTTGCGCAAGGCGGGCGCGTCGTTCACACCGTCGCCGGTCACGGCGACGATCTCGCGCTTGTTCTGGAGTGCGCCGACGATTCGCATCTTCTGCTCCGCGAGCACGCGCGCGAAAATGATCTCCGGGGCGTCGAGCGCGAGCTGGAGCTGGATGTCCGAGAGATGCCCGAGTTGCTCGCCGGTAATGACGACGGGCGCCGCGGAGCGCACCAGTCCGATCTCGCGCGCGATGGCCGTTCCGGTTTGAGGATGATCGCCCGTGACCATGATCACCTTGATGCCGGCGTCGCGGCATTTCTGGAGGGCGTCGGCGACTTCCGGGCGCGGTGGATCTTCCAGGCCGACGAGTCCGGCGAGGGTCATCTCGGCTTCCGCGTTCGCCAACTCGAAGCTCTCGGGCAACTCGCGCCAGGCGAAGGCGAGCACGCGCAATCCTTTCTCGGCCATGTTCCCCGCCGCGGTGCGGAACGTGGCGGCTAATTCATACGAAAGCGCCACGGCCCCGCCATCCATCGCCGCATGAGTGCAGCGCGGGAGCACGACCTCCGCCGCGCCTTTGCAATAAAGCACCTTGCCGCCCGGCGCGGCATGCACCGTCGAGAGTCGCTTGCGCTCCGAGTCGAAGGGAATCTCGTTCACGCGCGGGCTGTGCGGCAGCGCGGGCATCGCATCCGAGGCGAGTTGGACGAGCGCGACCTCCATCGGATCGCCGAGCCAGCCGGGACCGGCGGCGGCCCGCGCGTCTTTCAAATCGTGGCAGCACGCTGCGACTTCAAAAAAGCGGCGATGCGGCTCGATCAGCTCGGCGACCTGATTCGCTTCAAACATGCGGCCCGCAATGAAGAGTTGCCGCGCCGACATGCGGTTCTGCGTGAGCGTGCCGGTCTTGTCGGTGCAGATGACCGTGGTGCAGCCGAGTGCTTCGACGGCGGGCAGATGGCGGATCAGCGCGTTGCGTTTTGCCATGCGTTGCGAGCCCATCGCGAGCGCCAGCGTGACGGTCGGGAGCAGCCCCTCCGGCACGTTGGCGACGATGATGCCGATGGCGAAAATGAACGTCGCCCAAAACGGCAGACCAATCGCCTGACCGACGAAGAAGAAGATCACGCCAAGCACGAGCGCGAGTCCGGCGACGATGCGGCTCACGCGCGCGATTTCGATTTGCAGCGGCGAAATGGTGTCACCAGTCGCCTGTGTGAGCAGTGCGATCTTCCCAAACGCGGAGTGGGAACCAGTCGCAAAGACGAGCGCCTTTGCCTCACCGGAGACGAGCGAGGTGCCGGCGAGGAGTGTGTTGCGGGCGTGCATCGGCTCGGGTTCGTCGCACGGCTCGGCGTCGCGCGAGACCGGCAGCGATTCGCCGGTGACGGTCGAGTTGTTCACCCGCACGCTGAACGCTTCCACCAGCCGGCAGTCCGCGGGAAGGATGTCGCCGGCTTCGAGCAGGATCACGTCGCCCGGCACGAGCTCGGTCGCCGGTATCTGCCGCACGGCGCCGCCGCGCACGACCTTTGTCGCGCTCGGGAGCAATTTCTTGAGCACCGCCAACGCCTGCTCCGCGCGATACGCCTGCCAGAACGAGAACACGCCATTGATCACGATCACGCCGACGATCGCGAACCCGAGCGTCGCCATGCCTTGTCCCGGTTCGCGCCACTCGGCGAAGAACGCGAGGCCCGCGGCGATCCACAAAATCAGCGCGAAGAAGTGGACGAACTCCCGCGCGAACGTGAGCAGCAACGCCTCGTGCGCGACTTCCTCGACTTCATTCTTCCCAAACTCCGCGAGCCGCCGCTGCGCCTCGGCATCGCTCAGCCCGACAAGCCCGCTCTTCAAGCTGGCAAAGGCGTCGGCGACCGTGAGGCGGTGAATCTTCATCGCGGATTTTCTTGAAGCTCTGCGTGGACCGAGCAGGCGACGTCGCCCGATGAATCCGCGATGCGCACTTTGGGCAGCACGGCAAATCCCCACACGCCCGCAGCCAGCATCCACAGATAGCTCGCGGCGTTGAGCCAATGCGGACGCTCCGGGGAGAAGTCGCCGACCGCTCGAAGCACGGCGCCGGCGAGCAACAGCAGCGTAGCGATTTGCAGCGCGGGCAGGCGCGTCTCGAAGAGCGCTTCGTTTCCCGAATGGCCAAGCACGACGCGCGTGGCGACGGTGAAGGTGATGAGGCTGAAGCCGCCGAGGAAGACGACGTGTAATCCGGCGATGCGCTGGCCCGGCCAGAAGAGCGGGAAGATCAAGCCGGCGACGAGCGCGAGGAGAGCCAGTTGTGCGGCGAGCGACGCGGTGCGCGGCGGTAAAGATTGACGGTGGAACGGAACCATCGCGGCCAGATGGACGGTCGCCGCAATGGCGCGCAACCAAGTGGCAGCGGGCGCTGCCGGATGGCTGGCTTCGAGCCAAAAGCTACCGAGGAGAGCAAGTCCGGTGGCGCACGAGAACGCCGCGCGCAGCCACCAGCCAGGCGACGCGGTGCGTTCCTCGGACATCGTGCGCACATCGCGCAGCCGGAGAAAGCGCGGGAGCAGGAACGTGCCAATGCCAAGCAGGGGAAAGAGCACGAATGCCTGATTGAGCAGCATCGTGCCGAACATCATGACGTTGCCCGGCACCCAGCCTTGCACGCCGCACAGCCACAGCATCGGCCCGATGAGTCCGCTGAGATAGCCGAAGGCCACAAGCACGAAGCCCGGCGGCGGCAGTTCCGCGCGGTGGCGCACTCGCGCGATCATGCACGCGCCGAAGCACAGCATCAGCGTGATGAACGCGACATCTCCCGCGCACGGTTGTTGGCCGATGTGCAGCCCCGCGGTGAGCAGATACAGCGCGAGCAGCGTCCACAGTTCACCGCGTCGCAGCGGCGGCGCGGAGAGCAGGCGCGGCAGCGCCGTGCCGAGGAAGCCGAGGACGAATCCCGCGAGGAACCCCTCGATCATCAGCCGTGCATGCATCGGGCCGGGGTAGAACGGGTGCAGTCCCGAAAAGAAGAGCGGCCAGAGCGACACGCCGGAAATGCCGAGCAGCGTGGCGAGCGGGAAGAAAATCCGAAACGGCTCGGCAGGACAGAGGCTGAGGAAAGACGGACGCTGCGGGATCATGGTCCGTGTGCTCAGCGCTGCGCGCGGCGGGCGGCTTTTTCGATCGCGGCCAGGAGCGGCGCCGGGTCTTGTTTCAAGCCTGCGTGCTGGAATGCGATTTCGCCGTCGGAATTGAGAAGCGTGATGAGATTCGTGTGCGCGAATTGCCCGCGTGAATCCTCCCCGTAATTCACGCCGAGCAACGCGGCGAGTTCGCGCACGTCGTCGGCTCCGCCGCGCAGGAGCGTCCAGCGTTCGCGGGCGAGCTGGCGCTTTTCGCGGAAGACCGCGAGTTCGGCCGGCGTGTCGCGTTTCGAGTCGATGCTTACGAGCAGGAAATCCACCTTGGCGAGCACTTCGGG
>JANPHJ010000037.1:0-3886 GCA_031424395.1 Chthoniobacter sp. | reverse complement strand
ACGCGCCGCGCAACGCCGACCTCGCCCTGCGCGGCATCCGCCTGCTCAATCCCGAAGGCGTGCCGCAATCGAGCTTCGAGGCCGACAAACCCATCGTCATCGAGATTCATTACGAAGTCCTCCAGCGCGTGCGCGGCGCGCGCTTCTGCCTCACGCTGCTCACACAGGAAGGCGAGGCCGCCTTCACCGCGACGGATCATTTGTTCCAGCAGGAGACGCAGTTGCCCGGCACCTACAAGACCGTGTGCTTCGTCCCCGGCGGACTTTTGAACCGGCGCAACTACGCCGTGAAAGTGCAATGCGACATCCCCGGCGAGCGCTACATCCTGCCCGGCGCGGAGTATCTCAGCTTCAACGTCGGCGGCATCGGCAACCAGTCCTCGCACTTCCCCGAATCATGGCCCGGCGTGGTCTGCCCGCGCGTGGAGTGGAAGGTGGAGGCCGTCGAAAAATGAGCGGCCCGCTCGTCCTCGCCGTCCCGGTTTTCAACGGCGAACGCTACCTCGCCGCCACGCTCTCCTCGCTTCAGGCCAATGGCGCGCACGTCCGCTGGTGGCTGCAGGACGGTGCGTCCAAAGACCGCACCGTCGGGATCGCGCGCTCCTTCATGCGGCCCGGCGACACCGTCGTCAGCGCGCCCGACCGCGGCCAGGCCGACGCGCTGAACACCGCCATGAAAAAGATGGGCGGCGAAATCATCGGCTTCCTCAATGGCGACGATTTGCTCGCGGAAAACGCCGCCGCGCGCGTGCTGGATTTTTTCGCCGAGCACCCCGACATCGACCTCGTCTATGGCTCCGTCGATTGGATCGACGAGCACGGCGCGCTCACCGGCACGCACACCGGTCGCATCGAGTCGCTGGCGGACGCGCTCGACATCTACGGCGTCTGGTGGAGCCGCCGCCAGTGGGTGCAGCCCGAGGTTTTTTTCCGGCGCGCGCTTTGGGAAAAAGTCGGCGGCTTCGACCCCGGCTACCACCTCGCCTTCGACTACGATTTCTGGGTGCGCTGCTTCCGCGCCGGCGCGCGCGTGGCGCATCTGCCGGCCACGCTCACGCGCTTCCGCATCCACGCCGCGCAGAAATCCGCCGCGGCCGAAAGCGCCGCCGACGAGATCCGCACCATCTTGCAAAAGACCCTCGCCACGCGCCCGCCCATGAACCCCATGCGCCGCTGGAAGATCGAGGCGCAGCTCGGTTACGACCTTTACCAGAGCGGCAAAAACGGCGCGGACCGCGGCTTTTTCCGCACCCTCCTCCGGCATCCGCACTGGCTGCTTTCGCCGCAGGCCTGGCAGCGCGTGCAGGCGGCTTGCGTCCGGCTGTTTGTCTCCGGTAGATAGCCCGCGTGATTTCACCCGGCAGACTTTGGTGGCTCTTCCGCCGCGACCTCAAGCGCGGCTGGGATGCGTCCTACCATGACTACAAAACGCTCCCGCGTATCGCGGAGTGGAAGTGGCCGTTTTGGGGCGAACCTGAGCAATCCATCCCCATCCACATCCTCACCGGCGCGCGCGACTGGCGGCTCTCCGCGTGGATGCTCGCGAGCTGGTTTCAGTTCAGCGAGCACTCGTGGCCCATCATCATCCACGATGACGGCACCCTCCCCGCCGAGGCCCGCGGCGCGCTCCAGACCCTGTTTGTAAACGCCCGCTTCATCCCGCGTGCCGAGGCCGATGCCAAGGTCGGGCGGATGCTCCAGGCGTTCCCATTCTGCGCCGACTACCGCCGCGCCCATCCGCTCGCGCTGAAGATTTTCGACGTGCCCTTTTTCACCACCGGCGAGCGCTTCATGATCTTCGACAGCGACGTGCTTTTCTTCAACCACCCGCGCGAAATCCTCGACTGGGCCAGCGTCGAGACGGACGAATGCTGGTTCAACGAAGACGTGCGCGAAGGCTCCCTCATCACCGCGCGCGAGGCCCAGGAAGAACTCGGTGTGAAGATCTGGAAGCGCGTGAACAGCGGCCTCTGCCTGCTCAACAAAAAGGCCATCGACTACGACCTTTGCGACCGCGCGCTCGCCCTGACCTCCATCCCGCGCGGCCATCCGTGGCGCATCGAGCAGACCCTCTTCATGCTCTGCGCCGCGCAGCATGGAAAGGGCGGGCTGCTCCCGCGGCGCTACGAAGTCTCGCTCGGCAAGCGCGTCTCCGAGGACGCCGTCTGCCGGCATTACGTCGGCGCGGTGCGCGACCGCTTTTACGCCGAGGGGCTGAAGCGCCTGCGCTCCTTCCTGCTCCCCAGCGAAAAGGCCCTCCGGTGAGCCTCGACGTCACCTTTGCCCCCGACTGGCGCGCCGGCGTCCCCTACCAGCGCCTGCTCGCCCAGGCCCTCGGCGCCGAAGGCGTGAGCGTGCGCTTTCTCCGTGACTACAAGCGCGTGCTCCCCCTCGCCCGTCTGCTCGCCGCCCAGCCTTGCCCCCTGCTGCATTTGCACTGGCCGGAAGCCTACTATCCCCAGCTCGGCGACCGCCACGACTGGTTCCGCCGCGCCCGCTTTACCACCGACCTCGCGCTCGCCACCCGCCGCATGCCCTTCGTCCTGACTGCGCACAATCTCCACGAGCACAACCTGCAGCACCTCCCTTTCGCCCACGCCAACTACGCCGCCGCCTACCGCCGCGCCCGCCTCGTCTTCGCCCACTCCGAGACGGCGCGGCAGCGGCTCACCGAGGTCTATCAGCTGCCGGCGGAAAAAATCCGCGTCATCCCGCACGGCGACCTTTCCGTGGTGCTGCGTGCGCCCACCCCGCGCCACGAAGCCCGTGCCCAGCTCGGCCTCGCGCCCGGCCCGCTGTGCCTGATGTTTGGCACCGTCGAGCCCTACAAAGGCCAGGAGGAAGTCCTCGCCTGGTGGAAAACCGCGCGCCCCGCCGCCCAGCTCGTCATCGTCGGCCGGCCCAACTCCCCGGAGTACGCCGCCACCATCACCCGCGCCGCCGACGGCGTGCCCGGCGTCACCCTCCGCCTCGGCTGGCTCGACGACCCCGCGCTCGCCCTCTGGCTCAGCGCCGCCGACGCCGTGCTCTTCAACTACCGCACCATCTTCACCTCCGGCGCCGCATGCCTCGCCCGCTCCTGGGGCGTGCCCATCCTTCTCCCCACCCGCCTCGACACCGTCGATCTCGCCGAGCCCGCGCCCACCGTCTTCCGCTTCGACCGACTCGACACCGACTTCGCGGAAAAGCTCACCCTCGCCCTGGCCACGCCCTCCGACTACACCGCCGCCGCCTCGTGGCGCTCCCACACCGCCTGGCCCCGCCTCGCCGCCCTCACCGCCGACGGCTACCGCGCCGCGTTGAGCTGATCACCGGGAGCCGCGGCGCGCGCCGTTTTCCTTTTCAAAACCACGCGTCATCCGCGACAACACCGCCCCTCGATCATGAAAAAAATCCATCTTCCCCTCACGCTCGCCCTCGCCCTCACCGCCTTCGCGCAGGCCGCGCCGGGGCCGCTCCGTGTCCTGTTCGCCGGCAAAGGCGACGAGGCCGGCGGCAAACACTGCCATGCGCTGATGCGCGAACTCGGGCGCGACGGCATTTGGTTCGACTACGTGGCGGACAAGGCCGCGCTCACGCCGGAGTGGCTGGCGAAATGCGACGTGGTGCTGCTCGATGCGCCGCGCGAGGACTTTCCCGCGCTGGCAAAAATCGACGCGCAACGCGTGGTCGCCGCGGACTTTGCGGGCGATGAGAAAGCGTGGGCCGCCGCCGGGTTTCTCACCCCGTTGCGGGCGAAAATCCTTGCCGCCGCAGGCGAGGCACGCCGCCAGGAATACGAGGCATTTCTCGCGCAGCGGGAGCCGGAAAAGCGCGAGCCGAATCCCAACGTGGCGAACTACGAGAAGCGCGCCGAGCCGCTGACTTTTCAGCAGCCGTTTTCGGT
>JANPHJ010000036.1:0-11322 GCA_031424395.1 Chthoniobacter sp. | reverse complement strand
ATCTGCACGTCGAGGAATACGAGATCGGGCGCCAACGAGCGAATTGCCTCGACTGCGGAAACGCCATCGCCGATCATGCCTTTACCAGAGCTGTTGACCAAGGAAAAGCTGCGGCTGCGTGTCATGGGGCGAGCGGTTCCTCAAGTCCGCAGTTCAGGGGCGATGGACTCCTTGCCACCGTCGGGAGTATTCTTGTGATGTCTGGAGAGACGTTGACCGTTCTCAATCTCCGCCGCCTTCCTGGACGCGTCTGCCCCGCCGAGGCTGCCTTGCTGCTCGGGTTTCAAAAACATGACATTTCTGCACTCATCCGCTCTGGTCTGCTGAAACCGTTGGGCGATCCAGCACCGAATGCACCGAAATACTTTGCGACGGTCGCAATCACGATTCTCTCGCAGGATTCAGAGTGGCTTTCGAAGGCAACCAAAGCACTCGCGAAACACTGGACGGGTAAAAATCGTCGTAAGAAATCTCAGAAACCGATCAATCCAGCCCCACTGAGCGTCGCCGCGTAGTGGAAATCAGACGGCCTGTTGAAACGGAATCACGCGCTTCTCCCGCGCCGCTTCATAATCTTCCAAAGTCGGGCACAGCACCTTTGCACCACGGGCATACGCGCGATGAACCGCCTTGCTGGCATGCCCGAGTGCTGCTTGAGCAAATCGCTCTGGATAGCCGCCCTGGTAAGCTCGCTCTGCCCAAGCATAACGAAAGCTGTGCAAGGTCACGCCCTTGATGCCGACGACGCCGCATCGGCGGCGAAATTCAGCCGCTCTCTCTTTGCTGCCGATCCGAATGAGATTCGGAAAAAGTGGTCCTGATTGCGGAAGACTTTGGAGCAAACCCGCGAGTTTGGAGCCGATGCGCAGCATGCACGGTTCGCTGTCCTCTCGAAGCTTCATCCGCTGGTAGGTCAACGTCATGGCGGACCAGTCGATGTTCTCCGCCGTCAGTCGCGCCGCATCCATCTGCGCAGACCCAATTTCCCACAACAGCTCGTAATACGCCCGGCGTTCGTCATTTTGTTCTGAGCCGAGAATCGCGCGATATTCGGCCTCGGTGATGGCGCGCTTCCCACCAAACTGCGGCTTCGGCCAAGCCGCTTTGTGCAGCACCGGCCACGGCAGCCAACCAAGATTCAAGGCGAGGTTGTGCAGACGGCGCAAATAGTGAACCAACGCGGAACCACCGTTCCGCATCATGCTCAGGAAGACCTCGGGCGTGGTGTCCACAATCGGTTGATTTCTGATCGCATCGAAAGACGGGCTCTTGAATGCGCGAAGACTGCGGTCTTGAGTCGAATCCCTGCCGTGCGTGCAGTATTCATCCATTGCCCGCTTCCAGGTGCGAGTGACCATTTGCGGATCGTGGGCCGCGAGATGAACACGGGCGACGGCGAGATTGAGCGAAGGCTGCTGTGCCGCCGCGTTCTTCGCACCCAGGAGTTGCACGGCGGTCGCTTTGTCTTTCGTCTTCAAGGATTCCTGCCGACGCGTCTCCACGTCCTCGGCATAATAGACGCCGCCACGGCGGCGGTAGAGGCGGTAGGAATTCTTCATCGGGCTGTTGTTCGAGGATTGAACATCAGGCCGAGGCAGTGCCGTTACCGAGTAGTGAGCGAGCAGCGGAAGAGGCCGCACGAATTGTGCAGGATTACTTCCGCCACCAGCAATCTACTGGCACTTTTACTGGCAGTTTGGTCGAAATGAACCTGCCGTTTGGAGGAATTCACAGAGGCAGAACGCTTTGTGAGAGAGCTCCTGAGGTAGGGATCGAACCTACGACCGATCGGTTAACAGCCGATTGCTCTACCGCTGAGCTACTCAGGAATTGTCGCTTGCGGGGCGGAATGAATGCCTCACAGTCCCGCCGTCGGCAACCATTTTTTCGATGAAACTTCCGCCCGCTTTTGCGCGTCCTTAATGGCTGTGAAACCATTGCTTTTTCTGCTCCTCGCGCTCGTCGCAGCGGTGCCCGTGCGGGCGGGGGAAATGGTCGCGGCGGCTGACGTGGCCGCGCGGCTGGCGGCGGCGAAAGACGGGCGCGTGAAGGCGACGGTGCTGATTTTTCTGGCGCACGACTGCCCTGTCTCGAACGCCTTGGTGCCGGAGATGAACCGCCTCGCCGCGCACTTCGGCCCGCTGGGCGCGGCGTTCTATTTCGTCTATGCGGAGCGCGACCTCGCGGACGCGGACGCCGCGCGGCATGCGCGGGAGTTTGCCCTCGCCGCGCCGGTGGCGGTGGATCGCACGGGCACGCTCGCCGCGCGGGCGGGGGCGAAGTTGACGCCGGAAGCGGCCGTGTTTTCGCGCGCGGGCGCGGTGGTGTACCGGGGGCGGATCAACGATCTTTTCGCCGCGCTCGGCCAAAAGCGCAGCGAACCGACCACCCACGATTTGCGCGACGCGCTCGGCGCGGTGCTCGCCGGCCAGGCGCCGCCGACCGCAACTACGCCAGCCATCGGCTGTTACATTTCCACCAAACCTTGAAATCCATGAACCGCCCCGCAATCCTCTGCCTGTCAGCCTTCGCCGCCCTGTCGCTCCACGCCGCCGCCGCGGACGCGCCGGTCACTTTCACGAAAAACATCGCGCCGCTCGTCTTCGAGAACTGCACCCAGTGCCACCGCACCGGCGAGGTCGGCCCGTTTCCGCTGACGACTTTCGCCGAGGTGAAAAAGAAGGCCGAGACCATCGCCACCGCGCTGGGCGACCGGGTGATGCCGCCGTGGCGCGCGGATGAAGGCGCGGAGAAATTCCACGACGCGCGCGTGCTGAAGCCGGAGCAGATCGCGCTCTTCGAGCAGTGGGTGAAAGCGGGCGCGCCGGAGGGTGAGGCGAAGGATTTGCCGCCGCTGCCGAAGTATCCCGTGGGCTGGATGCTCGGCGAGCCCGACCTCGTGCTAAAGCCCGCGCAGAGCTACGCGATAGAGGCCGAGGGGCGCGACGTGTACCAGGCCTTTGTGCTGCCCACGAGCTTCCCCGCGGACCGCTACGTCTCCGCCGTGCAGGTGCGGCCGGGCAATGCCGCCGTCGTCCACCACGTCCTCCTTTTTCTCGACACCAGCGGACGCGCCCGCGAACTCGACGCCGCCTCGCCCGAGCCCGGCTACGTCTCCTTCGGCGGCCCAGGCTTTATGCCCAATGGCTCGCTCGGCGGCTGGGCGCCCGGCAGCTTCCCGCGGCACCTGCCGGTGGCATCGGCATGCGGCTGCCCAAAGGCGCAGACGTGGTCATGCAGGTCCACTACCACCGCACCGGCAAAGCTGAGACCGACGCCACGCAGATCGGCGTTTATTTTGCCAAAGAGCCGGTCGAAAAACGCATGCGCGTCTTCCCCATCCGCGCCCGCAAACTCAGCATCCCCGCCGGCGAGGCCAACTATGCGACCGAGGGCTTTCTGCCCATCCCCGCGGACGTCACGCTCCAGGCGATCATCCCGCACATGCACCTCATCGGGAAGGAAATGACCGTCACCGCGCGGCTGCGGGACGGCACGGAAAAAAAACTCATCCATGTGCCCGACTGGAATTTCAACTGGCAGATGAACTACCGCTTCATCGAGCCCGTGAAGCTCCCGCGCGGCACCATGCTCCACCTCACCGCGCGCTACGACAACTCCGACGCCAACCCGCGCAACCCCAACAAACCGCCCCAGCCCGTCAAACGCGGCGAAGGCACCACCGATGAAATGTGCATGGCCTTTCTCTCCTACACCGTCGATGCCGAGCACATCCCCACAAACGGCGAAGTCACCGGCTTCCCGGATACTTTCGTGCTCGCGAAATGAGACGCGCCCTTCGTTTTCCCGCTTAGCTTTCCCAAAGACGGGGATTGTTTTCGTGAACAAAGCCGCCACTCTGGCGTCTGTAACTCCCAACCGCTCGCAAGAGCACCAAACCAACCGCAACCTAACTATGAAAAAAATCGCACTCCTCAGCATCATCCTCCTCACCGCCCTCGGTCTCTCCGTGCAGGCCGACGACACCGCCAAAAAGGCCGAACTCACCGCCGCCGCCGCCACCAAGGTCGAAGGCCAGGGCACCTGCGCCAAATGCGACCTCAAAACCGCCGACAAATGCCAGAATGCCATCATCGTCACCGGCGCGGACGGCAAAAAGGAAACCATCCTCTGCGACGCCAACGACGTCTCGAAGGCGTTTCACGGCAAGGTCTGCAAAGGCGCGGAGAAAGTGACCGCCGAAGGCGTCATCACCGAGAAGGAGGGCAAAAAGTCTATCGCGCTGACCAAGATCGAACTGGCCAAGTAAGCCAGCCCGTCACGCCAGATTCCCCACACGAAAAGGACGTCCGCGAGGGCGTTCTTTTTTGTGGGGAGACCAGTTCTGACTGGCCTCAGGGCAGATGCCAACGGGACATTGGCCTCCCCGCGCTACTTCGCGAAGCCCTGCACTTTCAGCCAGACCAGCAAATCCTTCGCCCACGGATGCACCTCGCCAGGCGCGGCGCCGTTGGTCCCTTTGCTCAGCCCGATGCCGTGCGCACCTTTCTGGTAAATGTGCAGGTCAAACGGCACGCCCGCCTTCCGCAGCGCCGCCACGTATTCCAGCGAGTTTTCCACACCGCGTTGTCCTCCCAAGTGTGCCAGAGGAAGCACGGCGGCGTCTCCTTCGTCACCTGCCTCTCATTGGAAAGCAACTCGACCAACTCCGGCGCGGGCGTCTTGCCCAGCAGGTTCTCCTTCGATCCGCCGTGCGTGTTCGGCCCCATCGTGATGACTGCGTAGCACAAAATCCCCAAGTCGGGCCGTGAGCTGAGCCGCTCGACCGGATCACTCGCGTCGGCTTTTCCTCCGTCGAAATGCGTGAGCAGCGTGCTGGCCAGATGTCCGCCCGCGCTCGACCCCATGATGCCCACGCGCTTTGCGTCGATCTTCCACTCGCCCGCTTTCGCCCGCGTCAGCCGCACCGCGCGGGCCGCGTCATTAAGCATCGCCGGATGCCGGTAGCCCTTCGAGCCGAGCCGGTATTTCAGCACGATCCCTGCGATCCCCTGCTCCGCCAGCCACTCCGCATAACCCGCACCTTCATGCCCCGCCAACCCCCCGTAACCGCCGCCGGGGCAGACCACGATAGCTGCTCCCGTGGCCTTGTCCGGCGCGGGGAGGAAAGCGGTGAGCGTCGGCTTGTCATCGTCCTTGTCCCCCAGCGCGCCGGGCGCACCCTCGGGCCACAGTGGGATGGGATCGAGCGACGCGGCGTGGAGCACCGCGGAGGTGGCGAAGACGGCAAGGAGGGAAGGTAAAAGGCGCATGGGTTTGGGGATGGGGGGTTAAACTTTTTCGGGCACGATGAAGGGCACGCGATACTCGCGGGTGAGCAGCTTGTCCGCCTCGGCGTTGCCGATGAACTTCTCCGTCTTCGGATCGAATTTCAGGTACTCGCCGAAGGTGAGCTGGTCGGTGGAAATATCCACGTTGTTCGCGGCAAGATGCGCGGCCAGGCGGTCGAAGGAATCCGTGGCGTCCTTGCTGTCCTTGAGCTTGTCCTTGATCGCACCGGGCGCGGCCTTTTTGCCGAGGCGGTAGGCGATGTTGCCGGTGTGGCAGAGCGCGCTGGAGATGTGGCCGTCGAGGATTTTACCGTGCAGGTCGGCGGTTTTCCGGCTGCGGACGCAACTGAGGAAGTTGGCGTAGTGGTTCTCGGTGTCGATGGCGGCTGGTTCCTCGGTCTCGGCCTTTCCTTCGCCTTTCGCTTTGGCGGGCTTGGCAAATTTGCGGATCTCTTTCCCGTCGGCGTCGTAGGCCATGGCGTCGTTGTAGTTCGGGCAGAGGATGTGGCCGTTTTCGTATTGCACCACCACGCCGACGCTTGCGCCGCGATACTTGTCCATCTCCTTGCCGTCGGCTTTGTCCGGCAGGCCGCACACTTCAAAGATCAGCGGGGCCTTTTTGTAGTCGTGGAAAATGACGAGCGAGTTCGGCGTCTCACCGTCGTCCACGTAGCCGAGGCGTCCGCCGACTGCCATGACGGCGGGCGAGAGCGCATCCTCGCCGAGAAAGCGGCGCGCGATGTCCATTTGGTGGATGCCCTGGTTGCCGAGGTCGCCGTTGCCGGTGTTCCAGACCCAGTGCCAGTCGTAGTGCAGCTTCGCGCGGGTGAGCGGGGTTTTCGCCGCAGGGCCGCACCACAGGTCGTAGTCGATGGTCGCCGGCACCGCCTGCTCGCCGCTCACTTTGCCGATGCTCGGGCGGCGTTTGTAGCACAGCGCGCGGGCATACTGCAGCTTGCCGAGCGGTGCGTCTTTCACCCACTCCAGCGCCGCCGCCAGACCTGCGCCGGAGCGGCTCTGCACGCCCATCTGCACGATCTTCTGATGCGCGTCCGCCGCCTTCACGAGCTGGCGGCCTTCCCAAACATTGTGCGACACGGGCTTTTCCACGTACACATCTTTCCCCGCCTGGATCGCCCAAATCGCCGCGAGCGAATGCCAGTGGTTCGGCGTGGCGATGGAGACGACATCGACCTCTTTGCTCTCCAGCATTTTGCGGATGTCCTGATAAGGCGTGACCTCCTGGCCCTTCGCCTTGAGCTGCGCCACACCCTTGTCCAGCACCGCCGTATCCACGTCGCACAACGCCACGATCCGCGCGCCCTTTTGCTTGAGGTAATTGCCGATATGATCCTGCCCGCGGCCGTTGAAGCCGACGACGCCAATGCGGATGTCGCCGTTCGCGCCGGCGGCTTGCGCGTAAAGGCGGGCCGGCAGCGAAAGCGCAGCGCTGGCGGCGATGGTGGATTTGAGGAAGGTGCGGCGATTCAGGTTGTTCATATTGGGTTTTGGGAAAGGTGTTGGCGGTTACTTGGCGGCGGCGGAGTACTCGGTGAAACGCTCGGCGATCTTCGCCTGCGCAGCGTCGCCTTCGTGGAGGATGATGCGGTAGCTGAAGGTCACGCTCTTGCCGGCTTCGAGTTTGAAATCGCCCGCGCCTTTTGGCTGCGCCTTGTCCATTTCATTTTCACAAAATGGGTTTGCCGCGAAGAGCCCGTAGTCGCGCGCGTGCCAGCGCGTCGGGTGGCGCGGGTTCTTCGGCGAGTCAAAGATCGCGATGCCCACGACCTTGCCACCGACCGGCCCGGAGTAGTCCACCCACGCCGCTTTTTTGCCCCAGACTTTGCCGTCGGTGTCGCCGGGTGCGTTCACGATTTTTCCCGCGCCCGGCTTTTTGTCCGCGCCGAGCAGCCGCATGCTTTCCGCGATGCGGATCGCCATCGTGCCTTCCTTCGTGTCGCCGAAAACCACGTCCTTGTCCTGCGTCTCCAGCTTCACGGTGAAATCAATGATGCGCTCCTCGCCCGGCGTCACCGTCTCGGTGAAAGTCTGCACGCTGCGCAGCGGCACCGAGCCATCCGGTGCGACCCATTTCAAACGGGCCGAAATCGTCCCCGCGGAATCCCCGCCCTCCACTTTCTCAAACTTCTCATGCTCGATCCGGCCCACGGGGATTTTCGGTGGCTTGTCCCCGTGCGACGCCGCTTCCGACCAAAAGTCCACGCCATTCACCAGCCCATGCGCGAACCACAGCGAGCGGTGGTGCGGGTGATCGTGATCCTCGCCGGGCGTGTCTTTCATCGGCCAGTCCCGCGTCATGCGTGCGCCGCCCGGCCCGATGAGCGGATAGAAATACGTGTGCGACGCATCGCCATAATGGTACTCCGTCAACAGCTTTCCGCCGGCGGTCATCGTCACCTTGCCGTCCTCCTGCTTCACCTCCACCGCGGCGAAAGCGGGCAGCGTGAGGACGGCGAGCGCGGTGAAAAGCGGGATGGGGAGACGCATGGCGGGAGGCGTGGAGCGTGCAGGCGGACAACCGGACACGCCAACCTTTCTTTGCGCGGCGCGCGGACAAATTTGCTTTACCCGTTTGCGCCTGCGCGCCCGCTAGGCAGCGCCCGCGTTCTTTGCCAAAGTGCGCGCCATGCCCGCGCCCGACCTCTTCCCCGACGACGATTCAATCTTCCAAATCCTCACCCGCGCCCCCGGCCCGGCGGGCGCGCTGCCGCTCACGGAAACGCTGCTCCGGGAAAGCCCGAGCGGCGACATTTTCGGGCTGACGCAAAACGTGGGCATGGGCTGGGAAGCGGCTCTGGCAAATGGCAAGCAGTTCCTCATCCTCAGCACGCAGGGCGGGCTGCGCGCGCCGGACGGCACGCCGATCGCGCTCGGTTATCACACCGGGCATTGGGAAATCGGCCTGCTCGTCGAGGCCGCGGCGCGGGAGTTGAAGGCGCTCGGCTGCATCCCCTTCGCCGCCGCGTGCAGCGATCCGTGCGATGGCCGCACGCAAGGCACCACCGGCATGTTCGACTCGCTGCCCTACCGCAACGACGCCTCCGTCGTCTTCCGCCGCCTCATCCGCTCGCTCCCGCGCCGCGCCGGCGTGCTCGGCGTGGCGACGTGCGACAAAGGTCTTCCCGCCATGATGATGGCCCTCGCCGCGATGCACGATCTCCCCTGCGTCCTCGTCCCCGGCGGCGTCACCCTCCCGCCGACCGACGGCGAAGACGCCGGCGCCGTGCAGACCATCGGCGCACGATTTTCACGCGGCCTGCTTTCGCTCAAAGAGGCCAGCGAGCTCGGCTGCCGCGCGTGCGCCTCGGCGGGCGGAGGCTGCCAGTTCCTGGGCACCGCGGCCACCGCGCAGGTCGTCGCCGAAGCCCTCGGCCTCGCCGTCCCCCACTCCGCCCTCGCGCCCAGCGGGCAGCCCGTTTGGCGGGAACTCGCCACCCGCAGCGCCCGCGCCCTCGTGAAGCTGGAGCAGTCCGGCACCACGACGCGCGACATCCTCACCGCCGCCAGCATCCGCAACGCAATGGTCGTCCACGCGGCCTTCGGCGGCTCCACGAATCTCCTGCTCCACATCCCCGCCATCGCCCACGCCGCGCGCCTGCCGCGCCCCGGCGTCGCCCAGTGGACCAAGGTCAACCGCACCACCCCGCGCCTCGTCGATGTCCTCCCGAACGGCCCCGCCTATCACCCCACCGTCCGCGTCTTCCTCGCCGGCGGCGTCCCCGAAGTCATGCTCCACCTCCGCGCCCTCGGCCTGCTCGATGGCGACGTGCTGACCGTCACCGGTGCCACCTTGGACGAAAACCTCGATGCCTGGGCCGCGAGCGACCGCCGCCAGCGCTTCCGCGCGCTTTTGCACGAGCGCGACGGCATCGACCCCGACGACGTCATCATGGCCCCCGCGCGGGCGAAAGAGCGCGGCCTCACCGGCACCCTCGTCTTCCCCACCGGCAACCTCGCCCCCCAAGGTTCCGTCATCAAAGCCACCGCCCTCGACCCGAGCGTCATCGACCCCGACGGCGTCTATCGCAAAGACGGCCCCGCCCGCGTCTTCACCAGCGAAGCGGCCGCCATCGCCGCCATCCGCGAAGGCCACATCACCGCCGGCGATGTGCTCGTGCTCGCCGGCATCGGCCCGATGGGCACCGGCATGGAGGAGACTTACCAAATCACCAGCGCCCTCAAGATGCTGCCCTTCGGCAAACACGTCGCGCTGCTCACCGACGCGCGCTTTTCCGGCGTCAGCACCGGCGCGTGTCTCGGCCACATCGGCCCCGAGGCGCTGGCCGGCGGCCCCCTCGGCCGGGTGCGCGACGGCGATGTCATACGCATCGTCATCGACCGCACCGCCATGACCGGCAGCGTGGATTTCATCGGTGAAAACGGGCGCATCTTTTCGCCCGGCGAAGGCGTCCGCATCCTCGCCGCGCGCCCCCCGCACCCCGGCCTCGCCCCGCACCCCGCGCTCCCCGACGACACCCGCCTCTGGGCCGCCCTGCAAAACGCGAGCGGCGGCACCTGGGGCGGCTGCGTCTATGACGTGGACGCCATCCTCGCGCGGCTGCGGTAAAGCCCGGAGCCGGAACTCCGGGGAGCACACGCGTCCCGCGTGTTGGTTTCGGCGTCTCGCCGAAACGAACTTTGCGGGGCGGGTTCTGCCGCGGCGGAGCCTCTTGCTCAGACGACACGCCCACTCGCGCAAGAGCTCCACACCCGCAGACGCCCCCGCCAAAGTCCCCGAAGGCGGGGACGCCTTCGCCAGCACGCGGGACGCGCGCGCTCCCCGATTTCCCCCGCGCCGCGTTTCGTGCGGCTGCACTGGCGGAAGCCGCGCTTCGGGGAAAAAGGCGTAACCAAGCGGAAGCTTGGTAACTTGGGTCATAGATAGTTACTACCGACGCCCGATTTCTGTTGCCTCACGTCAGAAATTTTCCCACACCTGCCGCCGACGCACCGCTGGTTTGCGCTCAAGGCCCTCCGCCTTCACCCACTCACCGGCTTTGGCGCTATCATTCGCGGGCTCGATCAAAGCGCCGGCGATATTGGAACAACGGATACTACGCTTCAGACGGCAGCGGCCGGTCTCAGCCAGTTTTACACCTTTGGCGGCGCGCCGTCCTTGTATTACAGCGTCACGGGCACGGCCTCGACGACTGCGCCTTACACGGTGACCTTAACCACCACGACGATCATGCCGCAGGTGGTGGCAAGCCCGTTTCAGACCGGGACGATCACCATCTCCACGGCGGGCCAGACCGCTGCTGATACGGATTTTTGGATTTATGACGCCGCTTTCAACGCCATCCCCGGATATGGCAGGGATGATAACTCCGCCTCGGTTTTTCAGGGCACGATGGCGCGTACCTTTGCGCCGAGCACCTACTACGTGGCCATTAGCACGTTTGACTTTGCCAACAATCAGGCGACCGCAACTGACGATGCCTATCGCGATGGTAGTGTCCTCGATTTCCCCAGAGTAGCGCTGTCCAACGACACAACGATAAATCAAAACACCAGCTTCCTGATCACCGACGGCTTTGGCGGTTCGCAGTTGGCCACGGTCACGAAAGTCGCGGCGTTCGATGTGAACTTCGTGCAGTTCACCGTCGTCCCCGAACCCGCCAGCGCCGCGCTGCTCAGCCTCGCACCCTGCTCCTCGCCGCCCGCCGCCGCCGGAGCGCGCAGCCGTAACCTGAACCCCACTCCGCACCACGCCTCGCCGGTGAAAACTGGCGAGGCGTTTTGCTGCCGCCGCCGCAAGCCCGCCGCACAGACTTGCCCGCGCGGCGGATTTGCTGGCAATTGCTGCCGCGCCCATGAATCCGCCCGCCGCCCGCCAGCCTTGGTACCGTCACCTTTACGTCCAGGTGCTCATCGCGGTGGCGCTGGGGATCGCGGTCGGGTGGTGGCGGCCGGCGTGGGGCGTGGCGCTCGAGCCGCTCGGCACCGGCTTCATCAAGCTCATCAAAATGATGATCGCGCCGATCATCTTCTGCACCGTCGTCCACGGCAT
>JANPHJ010000035.1:0-8794 GCA_031424395.1 Chthoniobacter sp. | reverse complement strand
GCCAAGACATTCCGATAGTTGTTCCAGACCGGCAGATCGCCGGGGCCGTCGAGCGTTTTCAGGCCGGGCCAGCCGCCGAGCACACGCCCGCCTTTCACCCCGCCGCCCATGACGAACATCGCGCCGCCACGCCCGTGGTCGGTGCCGAAGCTCGCATTCTCCGCCACGCGCCGGCCGAACTCGGTCATGACCACCACACTCGTCGTCGCCAGCCGCGCGCCGAGATCCTGGCGGAAAGCGGCAAGCCCATTCGCGAGGCGGCGCATCAGCGGCTCGATGCCGGTCTGCTGGACAAAATGCGTGTCCCATCCTCCGAGGTCGATGCTCGCCGCGTCGAGCCCGAGATTACCTTTGATGAGCAGCGCGATCTGCCGCAGGCCCTGCGCGAAATCGTCCTTCTCGTCATAGCTCGCGCCATTGGCCGGCGCGGCTTTGGCGTCGATGGCCTCGATGCGGCGCAACGCGTCAAACGTGCTCGTCGCCGCGCCCCGCAGCGCGCCGGTCTCCGCCGCGTAGAGCCGCTGCAGTTGGGTGGAAAATTTCGCCAGCGCCTCGATCTCAGCGCGCTCCCGTTTCTCGCGCTGGCTGCGTTCGCCGCCGGACTCGCCCGGCTTTGGCCGGAAACGCGGGCGCAGCGAAAACTCATCGATCGAAGCAAGCGCCGCCGCGCTCGGCGCGCCCGAGAGCATCTCCGGCAGCGTGGCCCCGAGCGCGACCGCGCTGAGCGGCCCGCCCGGCTGCCCGCGCGTGCGCAAAAACCGCGCGAGCCAGCCGCCCGCCGCGAGCCCCCCGTGCTCCATGAGATCCTGCGCCTCGAAATGCGAGCGCGTGTCACTTTCGCCCCCCGCGCCGTGCGCGATGGCGAGGTCGCCTTCCCGCCACGCGGCCTCCAGCGGGCGGAGCAGCGGGTGCAGGCCAAACACGCCGTCGAGCCGCACCGCGTCGCGCTTTTTTACCGCGAGGCGCGGGCGGGCTTTGTGGTAGTTGTCGTCCTCGACCGGGGCGACGAGCGTGAGCCCGTCCGCCGCGCCGCGGAGGAAGATCACGACGAGCGTGCGCGGGTCGTCGGCGTTGGTGGAAAGATTGGCGAGCGGGCTCATGTCAGCAGCGTTGGAAAGCCGGCGCGGCGAGCAGCAGTGCCAGGCCGTCGCCGGATTTGAGAAAGGCGTCGCTCTCCGCCGGCGCGGGCTGGCGGCCCAGCACCGAGGCCATCAGTGCCGCGTCGCCGCCGAGATCGTGCGCCAGCTTTTCGCGCGCGATGCGCGTGCCGGGGATGCGGTTGTTCGCCAGCGCGACGGCAAATTTCCAGCGCCACAGCAGCGTGGCGTACCAGTGCGCGGCGTCCGCCGGATAGCCGTCCGGCGTCGGGTAGCGGAACGGCGTGTGGCCCATCTTGTCGAGAAACGAGAGCACCGGCTTTTCGTCGGACATCTCGGCGTTGGCGGCCCGCAGCGCGGAGACCACGAAATGAAAAGGCCGCTTCAGTTTTGCCCCCGCCGCCGCGCGAAACTCCGGCGTGCCGAACAGCGCGCGCAGCGTCGTCTTGATGTCGCCACCGCTCGCGGAAAAGGCGCGCGCCACCACCTCGACCGCCGCCGGCGGCGCGTCGTCCGCGATGAACCGTACGCACAGTTTCGTGGCAATGAACCGCGCCGTGCTCGGGTGCGCGGCCACGATCTCGATCACGCGCTCGAGGTCGCGTTCGCCGCCGCCCGCGGCGATGTCCTGGCCGAGCACCCGTTTCGCGCCGTCGTCATGCGCGTCTTTGCGGAAGACCACTTTGCCGCGGTCCTTGAGCGGCGAGAGCAGCTTGCCGGAATAGCCGTCGTCTTTTTTCGCCAGCACCGTCCAGCCGGTGAGGCAGCGCGCGACTTCCATCACATCCTGCTGCGCGTAGCCGCCGTGGACGCCGAGCGTGTGCAGCTCCATCAGCTCGCGGGCGTAATTCTCGTTCGGCTTTTCGTCCGGCGTGCGCTTCACGTTCGCGCGGCCGTCGAGGTACCACAGCATTGCCGGGCTCTTCGCGCTGGCCCGGAGCATTGCGCCGAAATTGCCGAGCGCATGCGCGCGCACCACATTTTGATCGTCGGCGATCTTCGTGTAGCGGCAGTCGCCCTTGCCCGGATCAATGTTGAAATGGTCGCTCCAAAACTCGCACATCACCTCGAAAAGCTGGCGCTGGCTGTAGGTCGCGCGCAGCAGCGCCACGCGCCGCAGCACCGGCGTGAGCGCCTCGTCGTCCTCCTCGTAAGCCTCGCCGAGTTGCTCGACCCAGCACTCCTGAAACCTCGCCACCGCGCGGTCGCACAGCCCGTCGCGGATTTTTTCCGGCGCGAGCTGCTCGTCGAGAAAAGCGTCCGCGCCCAGCGCCGCCACGCGCGCATAATCGCCGGGGCCGGGGCCGAAAGTGAAACGGTTCAGCGCGTGCGCCACGGGATCGATTTCCACCGCCGCCGACGGCGTGAGCGGGCCGTCCAGCGGACGGTGCAAACCGCGCCCGACGTACTGGCGCGCATCGCCGAGCCAGCCTTGCGCGACTTTGAAAATGGCCGCGCTGAACGCGACGGACGCCGCGCCCGTGATGAGAAATTCGCGGCGGCTGGCCGTCTTCACGAGAGCGCGGGTTCCGGCGTTTCCGCGAGCGCCGCCGGAGCCGCGACTTTCGCTTTCCACGGACGCGAGAGCAGCACCGCGCCAAAGCCGCTGGCCAGCCCGAGGTGCAGCAGAAAAAGCGAGCCCAGCACGGGCGTGATGAAGACTAGCGCCAGCATCACCCCGCCACGCAAACCCTGATGCCACAGGCCTGTTTCCGCGGAGAGATTCCGCCCGATGCGGAGCGCCAGTCCCGCGCTGCCGACGAAGCCGAGCAACAGCGCGGCAATGCCCGCTGCGAAAGCGAAAAGCTTCACCCCGCCGTTGCCGATTTTTCCGCTGTTCAGCAGGAGCACAAAGAGCGGGCCGTAGGTGAAAAGTCCGAGCAGCGTGGCGCGGATGGGCCGCCGCTCATACACGTCGGAAAAAGCCTGCACGGCTTTCGGAAACAGGCCCGCGGCGACGAGCCAGTGCCCGAGCAGGATGAGAAAGGCGGCGGCGTGGAAGCCGAGGATGGCGAGGACGATTCCGGTGTAGGGCATGGGCGGGTTGGGGTTTCAACGAGCGCAGACGAACGCTCTCCGCGCCGCGTTACGCGAAATGTTTTCACGCAGCGAGACGCGTGGCACAGGCTTCCGGTCTGTGAAAGTCCGCCGGGCATCCCAGCCCGGCGAAAAGTCAGCGTCGCACCGCGCGCACCGCCCGCACAAATTCGTGCGCGCGCTGCGTCAGCTTTTGCCAATCCCGGGTCGCCAATATCTCCCGCGAAACCAGCGCCGAGCCCGCGCCCAGCGCCACGCACCCCGCTTGCAAAAACGCGCCCGCCGTCTGCGGCGTGACCCCGCCCGTCGGGATAATTTGCAGCATCGGCAGCGGCGCGAGGATGTTTTGGATGTAGGCCGGGCCGGCCTGCTCCGCGGGAAAGAGCTTCACAAAATCCGCGCCCGACTCATACGCGAGCAGACACTCCGTGGGCGTGAACGCACCGCTGGCGATGGGCTTGCCATAGCGGTTGCACAGCCGGATGACCTCCGTGCGCGTGACCGGCGTGACCACGAATTCCGCGCCCGCCAGCAGCGCCAGCCGCGCCGTCTCTGCATCCAGCACGCTGCCCACGCCCATGAGCACGCGGTCGCCAAATTTCGCCGTGACATCGCTGATGACTGCGAGCGCGTTCGGCGTGGTCATGGTCACCTCCATCGCCGTCACGCCGCCGGCGAGCAGCGCCTCGGCGGCGGCCAGCAGTTGATCCGACGAATCGGCGCGGATGATGGCGATGATGCCGGGGTCGAGGAGGCGCTGGATGATCTCGAGTTTGGTCATAAGGGCGGTGTTTTTTTAGACGGGATTGACGGGATGAACAGGATTTTGCGCCTGCGGCCTTGCTTGCAAGCACGCCCCCGGCGATTGCATTCATCCGCATGAAAATCATCCTCGCCGCCGTCGCCTTCATCTTGCTGCTGCCCCTCATCGCGAGCTGCGCGGAACAGCCGGAGCCGGCGCTGCTGTGGCCGGGCGGAGCGCCGGGCGAAAAGGGCGGCCTGCCCGCCGAGGCCGACACTACGAAGCCCGGCGAGGGGCTCGTTGCGGGCCAGCGCGTGATGCGCATCGGCAATGTCGCGCAGCCCACGCTAACCATTTTCTCCCCGCCGAAAGAGCAGGCCAATGGCGCGGCGGTGCTCGTCTGTCCGGGCGGCGGCTACTACATTCTCGCGTGGGATTTGGAGGGCACGGAAATCTGCGCGTGGCTGAACTCTATCGGCGTCACCGGCGTGCTGCTGAAGTACCGCGTGCCGAAACGCGCGGGCCTCGAAAAGCACACGGCCGCACTTCAGGACGCGCAGCGCGCGCTCGGCCTCGTGCGCTCGCGGGCGCACGAACTCGGCCTCGATCCGCAGCGCCTCGGCGTGCTCGGCTTTTCGGCGGGCGGACACCTCGCCGCCGCCTTGAGCGCGAACTACGAACAGCGCACCTACGCGCCGCTCGACGACGCCGACCAGGCAAGCTGCCGCCCGGATTTCACCGTGCTCATCTACCCCGCCTATCTCACGCTCAAGGACGACGGCGACAAGCTCGCCCCGGAAATCAAAGTGAACGAGCAGACCCCGCCCGCCTTCCTCGCCATTGCGCAGGACGATCCCGTGCGCATCGAGACCGCGCTCTTTTATTCCCTCGCGCTGAAGAACGCGAAAGTGCCCTGCGAACTGCACGTTTATCCCGACGGTGGTCACGGCTACGGCCTGCGCCCGAGCGCGCACGCCGTCACCACCTGGCCCGCGCGCGCTGGGGAGTGGATGGAAAAGCGCGGGCTGCTGAAAAAGTAGCCGCCCCACAGCGGTGCGGACGGCACGGAGTGTCATCCCTGCGGGCTGCGCCAACTTACTCTGCCCGCCCTTGGCTTCGTTATACGTTTGCCGCCCACTTCTGCGACGGCAATGCCGATCTGCTTCAGCCCAGTTGATCGATCGATCTTTCGCAAAGTCAGCGGCCGATCACGCAGATGCGGCGGAAGAAGGAACTCGGCCTCGCGGGCGCGTGGTCGGCATCGCATCGAGGACCTGGTCGCGGCGCTGCCGAAGCGCTCCAATATCGCTCGCGCAGGCTGAATATCATCGAACGCGCTCCGCAGGAATTGCTGGAGGATGTGCTCGCCATCGTGGATGCGTCGGTGTTTTGAGGCATCGCTGACGAGCGAGCCTATTTCTTCCCCTTACATCGTGGCAGGGAAGCAAAAAAAAAACGACCTCCGCCCGAAAGCGGAGGTCGCAATTGACGAACGTTGAGAAGGAAGCTTAGCCGTTCAAAGCCCGGCAAACTGGTTGAGGATCTGTTGCAGGGTCGAACCGAGCTGGAGCAGGCCACCGTCGGACAACTCGCAGAGCAGATTGCCGAGCAATTTCCCTTTCCCGGTCTGGCCGGTGATGTCCACCACGACTGGTCCGCCAGTACAATCATCGAGGATGACTTCCAAACCAAGCAGCGTGAGATCAAGCGGGCCAAGCTCGAGATGCAGGATGGCGCAGGTGCCCTTCGTCGAGCCAGGGGCAACTGATTGCACAGTGCTCCCCAAGAGCTGATTCAGAGCGCCGTTCAAGAGGTCGATCAAACCGGTTTCGAGCGCATTTGCGTCCACAGCCCGCAAGCCTGCCAACACAGTATCGAGCGGAAGCCCTCCATTGAGAAGGTCTGCCACGCCGCAGAGGAGATCACCCAAAAGACCGGCACCTTCGTAAGCAGTGATCTGGAGACAAATGGGACTCGTCTCCACCACCAGACCGAGCAGGTCCAGGGTGATCGGCCCCAGCTTCAAGTCCAGAATAGGGCAGGCTCCGGCACCGGTCTGGTTGGCCGCCAAGTCGAGTGATACCGGAATGTTACTAAAGGCGCGCGTGACAGCCTGCCCTTTCACGATCGCGGTGACATTCCCGGACGCAACGAGTTGCCCGTTCACCAAGTCGAGCGCGGTGACGTTGGGCACTACAGACAGCACGGTTTTTGGCGGCTTCGGCGGTTTCGGTGCGGCGAGGGCGCTGGGCGATCCCATTGCGAAGGCCATTGCAGCCGCGCCAAGCATGGCGAAGCTTCGTAGCCATTGACGACGGTTCGGCAGGGATAAGTATTTAATTTTAGGATTCATGGATATGATGGTTTTCTGAGTTTTGGTGACGTTGCCGGCACATCCAGAAACGCTTTGAAGCGAGCGCCTGGTCGTGCCGATTTTGTGAGGGTGCTGCGTCCTCGATGAAAATCTGGCCGACCTCCGTTGTCCCCGCCATTCGAGAGATATTTCGGATCACTCGTCGCGTCCGATAACACCACTTTGTCCCAGGAAGCCGCCCCTCTTCTTGGAAGAGCCCGCGACCCGAATTCGGCGCCGCGCATGGATGGGCCAAACAAGTTGCCATCGTAGGAAAAAAAAGCTGCGCTGCAGACTCGGCAGAATGCGCAAAGCTGTGAGGCGGGTGCGGGGCAGGTTGTCGATGGACAGGCGCTCGATCGGCAGTTCCGCGACAGGCCCGAGCGGCTCATTACTTTCGCGTCCCTCGAAGGACGGACGATTCTAGCGGTGCGCGATCCCGCAGGCGCAGGCTGAGCTGGTGGGCGTCGCGGGATCGTAGTTTAGATTCGGGCCAAGCCAGCGCTCGACTTCCTGCACGGTCAGGCCTTTGCGCAGATGGTAGTCGAGCACCTGGTCGCGATCGATCTTACCGAGGCCAAAATAGCGCGCCTCCGGATGCGCGAAGTAGAGCCCGCTCACGCTGCTGCCGGGCCACATGGCGAAGGATTCCGTGATCTTGATGCCCGCGTTTTTTTTCACGTCGAGGAGTTGCCAGAGCGTGCCTTTTTCCGTGTGGTCGGGGCACGCGGGGTAACCGGCGGCGGGCCGGATGCCGCGATACTTTTCGGCGATCATGTCGGCGTTCGTGAGGTTCTCGTCTTTGCCGAAGCCCCACTCATCGCGCACGCGTTTGTGCAGACATTCGGCGAAGGCTTCGGCGAGGCGGTCGGCGAGGGCTTCGGCCATGATGGCGTTGTAGTCGTCGTGCTCGGCCTGGAACTTTTCCACGACCGCCTTCAGCCCGTGGCCCGTGGTAACGGCAAAGGCCGCGATGTGATCGGGCATGGTCGGCGCGATGAAGTCGGCGAGCGATTGATTCGACTCGCCTTCCTTCTTCGCGATCTGCTGGCGCAGGAAATGGAGCGTGGTCAACGGCGTATGGCGCTGCTCGTCGGTGTAAAGCACGACGTCATCGCCGACGGCGTTCGCCGGGAAGAAGCCATAGACGGCCCGGGCGGTGAGCAGTTTCTCGGCGATGATCTGGTCGAGCAGCGCGGTGGCATCGGCGAAGAGTTTGGTGGCCTGCTCGCCGTATTTTTCGTGCGTCAGGATGGCGGGGTAAACGCCGCGCAGCTCCCAGGTGTGGAAGAACGGAGTCCAGTCGATGTATTCGCGCAGCGTGGCGAGCGGAAAATCTTCCAGCGTCCGCACGCCGGTGAACTCCGGCTGCGCGATGTCTTCCGCGCGCCACTCGATCGGGGTGCGGCGGGCGCGGGCTTCGTCGAGCGGGATGAGTTGCTGGCGGGTGCCGGAATGGGTGGCGCGCAGGCGGTCCTGCTCCTCGCGGTTCTTCACGGCGAACGCTCCGCGCTGCGCCTCGCTGATGAGCGAACTGACGACCGGCACGGCGCGGCTGGCGTCGAGGACATGGACGACGGGCTGCGAGAAATGCTGCGCGATTTTCACCGCCGTGTGCGCCTTGCTCGTCGTCGCGCCGCCGATGAGCAATGGCTGCTTCATGCCGGTGCGCTCCATCTCGCGGGCGACGTGGACCATCTCGTCCAGGCTGGGAGTAATGAGACCACTGAGACCGATGACGTCCACGTTCAGCTCGCGCGCAGTCGCGAGGATTCGCTCGCACGGCACCATCACGCCGAGGTCGATGACCTCGTAGTTGTTACAACCGAGCACGACGCCGACGATGTTCTTGCCGATGTCATGCACGTCGCCTTTCACGGTCGCCATGAGCACCTTGCCTTGCGTGCGCACGACGCCGCCCGCGGCGATGGTCGCGGCCTTTTCCGCTTCCATGAACGGCAGCAAATGCGCGACCGCTTTCTTCATCACGCGCGCGGATTTCACGACTTGCGGCAGGAACATTTTCCCCGCGCCGAACAAGTCGCCGACCACGTTCATCCCGTCCATCAACGGGCCTTCGATGACGCTTAGCGGCTTGTCGTATTTCAGCCGCGCCTCCTCGGTATCAACGGTCACAAAGGCGTCGATGCCTTTGACGAGCGCGTGCGTGAGCCGCTCCTCGACGGGCAGCTTGCGCCACTCCTCGGTTTCTTTCACCACGCCGCCGGACGCCTTCTGCTTCACCTGCTCGCCGTAAGTCACGAGCCGCTCCGTCGCGTCGGGCCGCCGGTTCAGCAGCACGTCTTCGACGAGTTCCAGCAGGTCTTTCGGAATCTCCTCATACACTTCGAGCAGGCCCGCATTGACGATCCCCATGTCCAGCCCCGCGCGGATCGAGTGGTAAAGAAACGCCGAGTGCATCGCCTCGCGCACCGCGTTGTTTCCGCGGAAGGAAAACGAAATGTTCGACACGCCGCCGCTGACCTTCGCCCGCGGCAGGTTCGCTTTGATCCAGCGCGCGGTTTCGATGAAATCGACGGCGTAGTTGTTATGCTCGTCGATGCC
>JANPHJ010000034.1:0-16039 GCA_031424395.1 Chthoniobacter sp. | reverse complement strand
GTGAGCGTGAGTGAACCGCTGCTTTTCAGCGCGCCGAGCGGGCCTTCGGCGGTCACGTTGCCGCGCACGAGGCCTTCGATGGGAAACCGCAGGCCGGTGAGCTGCGCGGTTTCGTGGAGGCTGAGGTCGTAGGCGGTGACGTTGAGTTTGCCGACGGTGTGGTCGTCGAGCAGCGTGGCGAGGGAAGTGTTCGGCCAGGCGTTCCAGACATCGAGCGGGAGGAGCGCGTCGCCTTCCAGCCAGAGCGCTTGTCCGTGCATGAGCCGCATGCCTTGGAGCGAGACGGCTTTATCGACCACGCCGACGTGCGCGGTGAAGGAGGATTCATCGTCCGACAGCGCGAAGGTGGAGAAGACCATGCCGCCGTGCGAGTAGCTGCCCTCGAAGTCGGCATTGAGCGGATGGAGCAGCGCGGCGGTCGCGCCGAGGGAGCGGACTTTGCGCAGCCGGGCGAGAAATTTTCCGCTGTGCCCTTTCGCCGAACCTTCGCCGTCCCAGTCAATGAAGGCACCGCCGGCCAGCGGTTCGGGGACGAGGGGCCGCTGGAGGATCGCGGCGTATTTGGCGAGGTCTTGCACGGAGGCGTGCAGCTCGCCCCAGTACTGTTTGTCGCCGACGATATTCACCACGCCGCTGCCGCTCAGGTAGTCCGCGCCGTTGCGCACCGAGACGTTGCTGATCTGATATTCGTTGCCATTCAGGACGATGCTGGCATCGAGCCTTTCGAGCGGCGCATCGTGCCAGCGGAGTTGCGTGCCGGAGATGACGAGCTGGCCGTCGAATTTCTGCTCCTTCCCCCGCACCGAGCCCCGCACGGTCGCGCGCCCGGCGGCGGAGCGGAACTCCGGCATGAGCAGCGCGGAGAGCGCGGTGAGGTCGTCGAGCTGCCCCTCTTTGATCGTGAGCGCAAACTCCGACTGCCACCACGCGACGCCCGGCACCGGCCACGCCATTTCGCCGGAGAAAGCCACCCGGTTGCGCCCCTGCGTGAGCGCGAATTCGGGAATTTGGATGCGCCCGTCGAGCAGCTTGACCCCGAGCACGAGCGAGTCCCACTGGCGCGTTTCCCATTGGAAATTCGCGACTTCGGCGCGCACTTCGCCGCTGGCTTTGGCGAATTGCTGCGGCGGCCCGCGGAAGCGGAAGCGGCCGGCCTTGATGGTGCCGCCGGCTGCGTCGGACAAGCCGAGGAAGGTGGCGAGTTGGGCGACGTCGATCGGGGAAATCGGCTGTACGGTGAGGTCGATGGAAAACTGCGGCTCGTCCGGGAGCGTCTCCGCCTCGGAGCGCAGCCGGCCGCCAAAGGCCGCGAATTGCACGGCGAGCTTCAGTTTCCCCTGCGCGAAGTCATCGAGCTGCGCGGAAAAGTCTTCGATCTCCACGCCGGGTTCGAGGCTGAGGTCGGCGATTTGCAGCGTGCCGTCCTGGATCGCAGTGGTGCCGGTGACCTGGCGGAAAGTGCGGGTGAGCCACGGCTGCTTGACGAAAATCTGCCCCGCAGTGATCGAGCCCGTGGCGAGATTGCTGAGCGTGAAGGCCGTCTCGGTCAGGCGCACGTAGTCGCCATTGCTGGCGAAAATGAAATCCACATCCGCCGCCTCGAAGCGCTCCGGCGCGGCGAGCCAGCGCCCGCGCGGACGCGGCATGCGCAAGGGCAAACCGCCGGAGTGGCCGGCGGTTTCCGCGGCGGTTGGCAAGCGCATTTTGCCGGTGACACCTTCGAGCGAGAGACGCTGGAACCATTGGCCAGAGCTGCGCGGGAGGAGATTGCGCCAGGAAAAAGTCGCGGTCGCGGTTTTGATTCCGAGCCGGGTGACGGGGCCGGTTTCACTCTCGTAGGACCACACCGAATCGCGCAGCACCACCGGCTCGAAGAGACTGCCGCCGATGGTGCCGGGCTGCACGTCGATGCCGTTGCGCCAGGCCTCGAAGCGGATGAAATGGCGCACGGCGAAGCGGAAGCAGTCCGGCTGAAGAAGCGCGACGAGCGCGATGACGAGCAGCAGCAGCGCGAGGCGGAAGGGCCGAAAACGATGCGGACGGAGGCGGGCGGCCAAGGCCGCGTCGGCCCGCTGCGTGGTGGTGGTGGACATGGGCTTGCTCAAGACAGGGCGGAGAGCGTAGCGCGCCCGGATGAAAAGAAAAGCGCACGGGCCGGGAAACCTTGGGCGCTGCTGCTTACCCTTTTCAAGGTGGTGTCTCACGCAAAGGGCGCGAAGGGCGCAAAGGTTTTTCCATTCAAGTTCCTTTGCGCCCTTTGCCTCCTTTGCGTGAGGCTCAGTCGCCGAATAGCGAAAGCTGATTCGTCGGTACGCGGAAGGCGGCGGCGGACAACTCGGGCAGATCTCCGCGGAAGCCCGCCTTGCGTTTGGCGAGGGCGAAAATGGCCTTGATCTGCTCGGCGAAAATGCCCTCGCCTTTAATCCGCGAGCCCCACTTTGGGTCGTTAAGTTTGCCGCCGCGCATGGAGGCGATGCGCCCGAGCACCTTATCCTTCTGCCCCGGCGCGTGGCGCTCCAGCCACGCGGTGAAAAGCGGCGCGACCGCCCACGGCAGCCGCACGATGGTGTAGCCTGCGGTGCGCGCGCCGGCGCCGGCGGCGGCGGCGAGAAGCGCGGGAATTTCGTGGTCATTCAGGCCGGGGATGATCGGCGCGGTGAGCGCGATGACCGGCACGCCGGCCGCGCTCAATTCCTCGATAGCCGCGAGCCGGCGGCTGGGCGGCGAGGCGCGCGGCTCCAGTGCTTTCGCGAGCGCGCCGTCGAGCGTGGTGAGCGAAATGCAGACGTGTGCCGCGCCGTATTTCGCCAGCTCGCCGAGGTGGTCGAGGTCGCGCGTGACGAGATGGTTTTTCGTGATGATGCCGACCGGATTGCGAAACTCCGCAAGCACCGCGAGGCAGCGCCGCGTGAGCTGGAGCCGCCGCTCCACGGGCTGGTAGCAGTCGCTGATTGCGCTCATGGCGATGGGCTGCGGCTGCCAGCTCTTTTTGGAAAGCTCGCGCCGAAGCAGCTCGGGGGAGTTTTCTTTCACCACGATCTTCGTCTCGAAATCGAGCCCGGCGGAGAAGCCGAGGTATTCGTGATAGGGTCGCGCGAAGCAGTAGGCGCAGCCGTGCTCACAGCCGCGGTAAGGATTCAGGCCAGCGCGAAAAGGGATGTCCGGCGAGTCGTTGAAGGAGATGACGGATTGCGAGTCGTCGCGCAGAAACTGGGTGCGCGGGCGGAGTGGTTCGCCGTCCTCATCCACAAGCGCTTCCGGCTCCAGCTCGACGGTGAGTTTCTCGAAACGATTGTGCGGATTCGAGACCGAGCCACGGCCGGCGGCGGAGAGATTTTTCGGCTGGAAAGACATGTGTTCACGAGAACACAAACCGCCAAATAAAGCCAGCGCCCGCCTTTCCAACCGCCGGTCAGAAATACATGGGCTCGTGGCCCGGCTTCCACTTGATATTGCAACCGATGCTCGGCTTCTGGTCCGGGCTGACATCGCCGTCGGCGAGCACGGCGTCGAGCGCCGCGCGGAGGTCGGCTCCATTCAGCGCGCCGCGGCCGGGGTGGTCGGGCCCGCGGCCGGGGCGCGAGCTGTCGAGCTGGCCGCGATAGACGAGCCGGCGCGCGGCATCGAAGAGAAAAAAATCCGGCGTGCAGGCGGCGCTGTAGGCTTTGGCCACGGCCTGCGTTTCGTCGTACAAAAACGGAAACGTGAAGCCCGCCGCGCGCGCCGCGGCGGCCGTCGGCGCGGGCGCGTCCTGCGGGTATTGCGCCACGTCATTCGCCGTGATGGCGACGAGCGCCACGCTCTCGTCCACGTAGTCCAGCGCCAGCCGCGCAAGCTCCGGCTGGACGTGGACGACATACGGGCAATGCGCACAAAGAAACATGACGAGCAGCGCCTTTCGCTCCGCAAAATCCGCGAGCGAGACGATGCGCCCGTCGATCACGGACGGCAGTGAAAACTCCGGCGCGTGGGTGCCGAGAGGGAGCATGGTGGAGGAAACGGACATAAGTGATTTTGAATGATGAATGATTTCTGAATGACGAACATCCACACCCTCCTCATTTGGAATTCAATATTCAAAATTCATCATTCAAAATTCTCCATCCATGCCCGCCACCATCCTCAAACTTAGCTGCCCCGACCGCGTGGGTTTGCTCGCCACGCTCACCGGTTTTGTCGCGCAGCAGCGCGGGAATTTGCTCGAGGTGCATCAGTTCACCGATCCGGCGACGGGGTGGTTTTTCACGCGTATGGTCATCGACTCCGCCACGCTCGGCGCCGATCTGCCGAGCCTGCGCGCGGCGTTTGCGCCGCTGGCCGCAGAACTGGCGGCGGAGTGGACGATTCGCGCCGCGGAGAGCCGGATGAAGGTCGTGCTCATGGTCAGCAAACTCGGCCACTGCCTCGCCGACCTGCTCTGGCGCTGGCGCTCGGGCGAACTGGCCTTTGACATCGCGTGCGTCATCTCCAATCACGACGACCTCCGGCTTATGGCGGAGCGCGAGGGGCTGAAATTTCGGTACATTCCCGTGACCCCCGGCAATCGTGACACCGCCTTTGCGCAGATGGCCGCGATTTTTCACCGCACGCAGTCCGAACTCATCGTGCTCGCGCGCTACATGCAGATCATCCCGTCCGGGCTGTGCGCGGAATTTCACGGGCGCATCATCAATATCCACCACTCGTTTCTGCCGTCCTTTACCGGCGCGAATCCTTACGAGCGGGCCTATGAGCGCGGGGTAAAACTGATCGGGGCGACATGCCACTACGCGACTGAGGTGCTGGATGACGGGCCGATCATCGATCAGGAAGTCATCCGCGTGGAGCATTTCCATACGCCGCAGGATCTGGTGCGGCTCGGGCGGGACTGCGAAAGGCTGGCGCTCGCCCGCAGTGTGCGCTGGCACCTCGGCGACCGCGTGCTCATGCACGGTCGGCGCGCGATCGTCTTCCGCGACTAGCGGTCAGTGCGTGGGCGCGAGCGGCGCGTCCCACGGATCGGAGCGCGGCGGCGGGGGGGGCACGCGTCCGCTGAGGAGTTCGGCATCCACCGACCGCTTCCACTCGATCGAGCCGAGGGGGTAGCGTTTACGGTTATCCCGGTATTCGCGGTCGGCATAGTTGTGGGCGCCGCCGCGCTCGCCAAAACTCCGCCGGTATTCACTGCGATATTGGTCGCGATAGATGCTGCGGTAGTAGTCGCGGCTGTAGTCGGCAAAGACGACGTGATCGACGATGGCGTACCATTCCTGGGTACCGGGATCGGGGCGCACTCCGTTGGCGTAGCGCGTATCGACCTTGTGATCGACCCAGGTGATCCAGTCGGGCGAGCCGATGTAGGGGCTGGCCGGCACGCCGCGGCGGACGTAGCGGCGAGGCTGGTCTTGCACGCAGCCGGAGGTCACGAGCAGCACCACGGCGAGCGCGCAGAAGGCGATGAATTGAGATGGGATTTTCATGAGACTGGGTTATGGCAAAGCGCGGAAATTATCGGGTGAGTATAGATTTGGCTACATCATAAAATCTTCACGCGCGCGACCGCCTCCCGCCATGCGCCGAGCCGCGCGGCCCGCTCCGTCGCCCCCATTTGCGGCTCGAAAGTCCGCTCCGCCCGCCACTGCCCGGCGAGGTCGCCTTCCCCCGCCCAGACGCCCGCCGCGAGTCCGGCGAAAAAGGCCGCGCCCAGCGCCGTCGTTTCCGTGACCGCCGGGCGCACCACGGGCACGCCGATGAGGTCGGCTTGGAATTGCAGCAGAAGGTCGTTGCGCGCCGCGCCGCCGTCCGCGCGCAGTTCGCGCACCGCGATGCCAGAGTCGGCGCGCATGGCGTCGAGCACGTCGGCGGTTTGAAAAGCGATGCTCTCCAGCGCGGCGCGGGCGAGGTGCCCGGCGGTGGAACCGCGCGTGAGGCCGCCGATGGTGCCGCGCGCCTGCGCGTCCCAGTGCGGTGCGCCGAGCCCGGCAAAGGCCGGCACGAACGTGACGCCGCCCGCATCCGGCACACTCGCGGCCAGCGCCTCGACCGCGCCCGCGGAGCGAATGATGCCGAGCCCGTCGCGCAACCACTGCACCACGGCGCCGCCGACGAAGACGCTGCCCTCCAGCGCATACGTCGTCTTTTCGCCGCGCCGCCACGCGAGCGTGGTGAGCAGGCGGTGGCGCGAAGGCATGGGCGCGGAGCCGGTATTCATCAGCAGGAAACAGCCGGTGCCGTAGGTGTTTTTGACCATGCCGGGTTGCGTGCAGGCCTGGCCGAAAAGCGCGGCGTGCTGGTCGCCCGCGAGACCAGCGAGCGGCACGCCGGGGACCACGCAGGCGCATTCACCCACGATGCCGCTCGTCGCCACGACCTCCGGCAGCAGCACGCGCGGGATGTCGAAAAGGGCGAGCAGCTCGTCGTCCCAAGCGCCGGTATGGATGGTGAAAAGCATGGTGCGCGCGGCATTCGTCGCGTCGGTGACATGGCGCGCGCCGCCGGTCAGCTTCCACGCAAGCCACGAGTCGATGGTCCCGAAAAGCAGCTCGCCGGTCTCGGCGCGGGCGCGCGCGCCCGGGATGTGGTCGAGCAGCCAGCGCAGTTTAGTGGCGGAAAAATACGCGTCCACTACGAGCCCGGCGCGCTCGGCGATGAGCGGCGCGTGGCCGCCCGCCACGAGTTGCTCGCAATGCGCGGCGGTCCGGCGGTCCTGCCACACGATGGCGTTCGCGATGGGCTCACCCGTGGCGCGATCCCAAACCACGGTCGTCTCGCGCTGATTGGCGATGCCGACCGCCGCGAGGTCGCGCGTCGTCAGGCCCGCGCGTACCAGCGCCTCCGCGGCCACGCCGGATTGTGTGGCCCAGATTTCCTGCGCGTCGTGCTCCACCCAGCCGGGCTGCGGGAAAATCTGGCGGAACTCTTTTTGCGCGACCGCGCAGACCGCGCCGCGCCCGTCGAAAACCAGCGCGCGGCAGCTCGTGGTGCCTTGGTCGAGAGCGAGGAGGTGGGGCATGCGAAACGATGGATTTTTTTGGGTGTCACGCAAAGGCACAAAGGGCGGAAACCCGCACTCTTCCTTTGCGCCTTTGCGCCTTTGCGTGAAAAAAACCCCGGCGAACGCGCTCAGCGTTTGTCCGGCGCGGCAAACCAGCGCAGGCCCGCGGCTAGCTGGGCCGGCTCCATCGCATGCGCGCCCGCGCAGGTTTCCAGCCGCACATTTTTGAAGCCCGACGCGAGCATCGAATTGCGCACCGCCTGCTGTTGCGCGGGCGTGGCGGTGGAGTCGGTGAGGCCGCTGCTGAGCCAGATGGGCACGGCGAAAAATGCGGGGCCGGGCTGGTGCCATTGGAGCGCGTCGGTGGCGCGGTCTTCGTTGCAGCCGCCCAGCCACAGGCCGATGACGCGGCGGCCGCTTTCCATAAGCATCGCGCCGACGTACGCCGAGCGTTTTGCGCCGCCGGAAAATCCGCCGCTCGCCACCGGCCAGCGCCGCGCACCCGGCCACGCCTTTTCCAAATAATCGAGCGCCGCCTCCGCCAGCGCCACGCACCATTGGATCGTCTCGAGTTTCGCGGGCACCGGCCCATCTGCGGCGAGCGTGATCCAGCCGGCTTCCGCGGCGGGTTTGCCAAACGCCGCCGCGCCCTCCACTGCGGAGGAACCCTGCGGCGCATTGGCGACGAGGATCGGCCATGGCTTCGCGGGATCGAAGCCGACAGGCACGATGAGCGCGCATTTCGCCGCGAACACGCGCGGGTTGCCGCCGGTCAGCGCGAGCGTCTGCTGCGCGGGCGAAAGGGGCGCGTCGAATTTCACCGCCGCGCCCGGCGTCAGCTCCACGTAGCCGAGCCGCGCGGGCGCGGCGCAGGCGAGGGCGGGAAGCGCGAGCAGGAGCAGCGCGACGGCTTTCACGGGTTAGCCGCGTTTCACCATCCCGCGGGCCGTCGCCACTGGCGTGGGCGTCGGCGCGGGGGCCGCGCCTGCGGCGGTCGTGGGGGCCGGCGCGGGCGCGTCGTTTTGCACGATCTGCGAGGGGAAGGGCGACATACTCACCTCCACGCGCGCGCCGACGCCGAGCACTTTGAAAAGCTCGATGACATCGTGGGAACGCATGCGGATGCGGCCGTAGCTGGCCGCCGTGCCGATGCGCCACTCCTCGGCGGTGCCGTGGATGTAGATGCAGCGCGCGTAGGCGTCGCGGTTCTGCGCCTCCAGGCCTTTCAGCCACAGGATGCGCGAGACGATGGGGTCGCGGCCCGGCGAGTTCGGCGCGACGATTTCGCCGGTCGCCCGGCGGCCGTGAAACTTCATCCCACTGCGGGCGCCGCTGCCGATTTTCTTCGCGATCTCCAGGGCGCCGAGCGGCGTGGTGTTGCTGCCGGCGTGCCCGCCCACGCCGAACTTCGACGTGGAGACATCGTAGCGCGCAATCTCCACGCCCTTGTGGAAGACGAGCATCTTCTGGTCGGGCACGCTGACACGGACGAGATGGTCGCGATCCCGCGTGGCGCAGGAGGCGAGGGCAAAGGCGAACGCGATGACGAGGCAGCGGGCGGTGAGCGGAAACACGCCGTCTGCTGTAGCGCGCCGCGCGCCAAGGCTCAAGCGGCGCGGCAAAAAGCCCCGCCATTGCTGGCGGGGCTTGGTGGAATCGGGCATGGCGGCCGGTCAGTCCTTGCGCTCCACGACCACGTAGCGGCTTGCGCCTTTGGTCGAGACGCGGAGGAGCACTTTCTTTTCCTTCTTCAGTTTCTCGCTGAGATCCACGGCCTGCTTCGAGGTGGTCACGACCTCGCGGTTGGCTTCCATGATGACGTCGCCCACTTTCAGCCCAGCCTCAGCGCTCGGGGATTCGGGATCAATCTCGGCGATGACCACGCCTTTGGTGCTCTCGGGCAGGTCAAATTTCTTGCGGGCTTCGGCGTCGATGTCAGCCACGGTCACGCCGTCGAGCACGTCGGGGTCGGCGGCTTTCGGGGGCTGCGCGGCGGCGAGCCCTTTGTCACCGGGGCGCTCGCCGAGTTCTACGGTAAAGTTCTTGTCCTTGCCGTCGCGGATGACTTTTAGCTCGGCCTTGGCTCCGGGAGCCATGCTGCCGATGGTCATCTGCAATTCCGTCGGGCCTTCGATTTTTTTCCCGGCGACCTCCACCACGACATCGCCGGACTGAAGCCCCGCCTTTTCCGCCGGGCTCTTGCTGGTCACCTCGGCGACGAGTGCGCCGTTAGTGCCTTCCATTTTGAACTGCTTGGCCAAGTCCTCATTGATCTCCTGCAGCGCCACGCCGAGAAAGCCGCGGCTCACGCGCCCGGTTTTGATCAGGCTCTCCATCACGCCGCGCGCGAGGTTGCCGGGGACGGCGAAACCGATGCCTTGGTTGCCGCCGCTCATGCTGAAGATCGCCGTATTGATGCCGACGAGCCGGCCTTCCGCATCGACCAGCGCGCCGCCCGAGTTGCCGGGGTTAATGGACGCGTCGGTCTGGATGAAGTTTTCGTAGCGCGTGTCCATCGGGCCGCTGCGGCGCTCGATGCCTTTGCGGCCCAGTGCGCTGACGATGCCCATGGTCACGGTCTGCGTGAGACCAAACGGATTGCCCACGGCGATGACCACGTCGCCCACCCGCACTTTGTCGCTGTCGGCGAAAGTGACCGCGGGCAGGCTGGTCGCCTCGATTTTCAGCACCGCCACGTCGGTCGCCGGGTCGTTGCCGATCTTGGTGGCTTTGTATTCGTGCTTGTCCTTGCCGATCGTGACGATGATTTCGTCCGCGCCATCGACGACGTGGTTGTTGGTGAGGATGTAGCCGTCCGCGGCCACGACCACACCGGAGCCGAGGCCCGCGCGTTCGAGATGCTTTTTGCCGCCGCCTTTCGGCGCTTTGTCGGCGTCCTCGTCATCGCTGTCGGGCAGACCGAAATAGCGGCGGAACATCGGGTCGTTGAAATACGGGTTCCGGCTGGCGTTGCGCTTTTGCAGCTTCGAGGTGGCGATGGTCACGACGCTCGGCGAGACCTTTTCCACCACCGGCGCAAAAGTGTAGCGCCCGCCGCCCTCCGGCAGCGGCGCGCCATCGACCTTGATGTCGGGCAGTTTGGTGTCGGGTTTCGGCGTCTCGGCTCCGGTGGCGAAAGGCGCGAGCGTGCTGAGCAGAGCGATGGACGTGGCGAGGATGGGGCGGCGGATGTTCATGTGGAGCGGTGTAATAAGGATACGCGGTGAAAACCGCAGTGGTTGTGTGGGCAATTCGGACACGCGAAGGCGCGCGGTGTTCAAAGTGCGTGCGTCTTGCGTTGCCCCTTGCGCGCACTACGCTCGGCGCCATGTCTTTCCCATGCCGCCGGCTTGTGCCGGCCATTTTCGCGGCCGCCTGCGCAGCCTTCACCCACGCCGCCGAAATCGCGCCCGCCGCACCCGCCAAGACCGGCCTCAAAGCCCCGGAGCGCGTGGCCGCCCCGGCCCAGCGGCCCGCTTCCGACGAGCCGCTGCGCGCGATGAAGGTATTCCGCCCCGCGGACGGTTTAACCATCGACCTCTTCGCCGCGGAGCCGCTGCTCGGCAATCCTGTGGCGCTCTGCCTGGACCATGAAGGCCGCGTCTTTGTCTCCGAGACCTACCGCTACCGCTCGAGCACGCTCGATATCCGCCACTACATGTTCATGCTCGAGGACGATCTCGCGAACCGCACCATCGAGGATCGCGAAGCGCAGATTAAAAAGAACTTCCCCGGCGAGTGGCAGAAGCTCGGCATCGAAACCGAAGTCATCCGCCTGCTCGAAGACCGCGACCACGACGGCAAGGCGGACTTTTCCGCGATCTATGCGGACGGCTTTCACTCGCTGCTCGACGGCATCGCCTCGGGCGTGCTGGCGCACGGCGGCAGCGTGTGGTTCACCAATATGCCGAGCCTGTGGCGGCTCGACGGCCTCGACAAAGACGGGCACTCCGAGAAGCGCAAGGAGCTGAGCCGGGGCTACGGCGTGCGCTTCAGTTTCACCGGGCACGACCTGCACGGGCTCATCCTCGGGCCGGACGGGCGGCTCTATTTTTCCTTCGGCGACCGGGGCGCAAACGTGAAAACGAAAGAAGGTGCGACGCTCTCTTTTCCGGATGAAGGCGCGGTGTTTCGCTGCGAGCCGGACGGCTCGCACCTGGAAGCGCTATGCCGCGGGCTGCGCAATCCGCAGGAGCTGGCGTTCGACAAATTCGGGAACCTTTTCACCGGCGACAACGACTCCGACCAAGGCGACCGCGAGCGCTGGGAATACCTCGTGGAGGGCGGCGACTACGGCTGGCGCGTGGGCTGGCAGCACCACCCGATGGGCAAGGAGCACAACCCCTGGCTCGCGGAAGAAATGTGGGTGCCGCACTTCAATGGCCAGGCCGCCTACCTCCTGCCGCCCATCGCCAATATCCCCGACGGGCCCTCCGGCCTCGCCTACTATCCCGGCACCGGCCTGCCGCGGAAATTTGAAGACCATTTTTTCCTCTGCGGCTTCAAAGGCAGTTCGGCGCGCAGCAACGTTTCGTCGTGGGAAGCGCAGCCGGCCGGCGCGTCGTTCCGGCTGCACGACGAGGAGATTTTCATCGGCAACTGCCAGGCCACCGACATCACCTTCGGGCCCGACAGCCGGATGTATTTCAGCGAGTGGGGCGAGGGCTGGGAAGGCACCGCCCGCGGGCGCATTTTCCGCGTGTACGATCCCGTCGCCCTCCTTGATCCGCAGGTCGAGGAGGTGCGGCTGCAGCTCGCCGCGGGCTTCAGTCAGCCCCTCCCGCACGACCTGGGACTCCTCCTCCGGCACAAGGATCAGCGCATCCGCCTGGAGGCCGAGTGGGAGCTGGCGGCGCGGCCCGAAGGCGCCGCCGAGTTCACCGATGTGGCCACCAAAGGGCCGACGGATTCCCCCGAGCCGCAGCTCGCGCGGCTCCACGCCATCTGGGGGCTCGGCAGCATCGCCCGCCGCGCGGAGTACCGCACGCCTGGGGCCGCCGCGCCGCTGCTCGCGCCGCTGCTGAAGCTGCTCGAAGACGACGATGAGGAAGTGCGCGCGCAGGCCGCCCGCGTGCTCGGCGAAAACCGCGTCGCCGCCGCCTACGACGGCCTCATGAAAACCCTGCGCGACCCCCGGGAACGCGTGAGCTTTTTCGCCGCGCTGGCGCTCGCCCGGCTCGGGCGCGCCGAGTGCGTGCCGCAGGTCCTGCTCATGGCGCGCGAAGTGGGCGAGCGCGAGCCCTTGCTCCGCCACGCTTACGTCATGGCGCTGGTCGGCGCGAAAGACCTGCCCGCGCTGCTGACCGCCGCCCGGCACGATGACCCCCACGTCCGCATGGCTGCGCTGCTCGCCCTGCGCCGGCTGGAGCGGCCCGAAATCGCGCAGTTTCTCACCGACGAAGATCCCCTGCTCGTCCTCGAAGCCGCCCGCGCCATCAATGACGTGCCCATCCCCGCCGCGCTCCCGCAGCTCGCCGCCCTCCTCACCAAACCGACCGCCAGCGACCCGCTGCAAATCAGGGTGCTCAACGCCAACTTCCGCACCGGCACCGCCGCCACCGCGCTGGCCCTCGCCACCTTTGCCAGCGAGGACGGCGCGGCCGACGGCCTCCGCGCCGAGGCGCTCAAACTCCTCGCGCTCTGGCCGCAGCCGCCCGCGCGCGACCGCGTGGCCGGCGTCTTCCGGCCCCTCCCCGCGCGCCCCGCCGCGCCCGCCGCCGCTGCGCTCCATGCCGTGCTGCCGCGGCTGCTCGGCGCGCCCTCCGAAGTCCTCGTCCTCGCCACGCTCGACGCCGCCGCCGCACTCCAGGCGAAAGGCGACAGCGCCGCCGTCTTCGCGCTCATGGGGAAAAAAGAGGCCTCGCCGAAAATCCGCGGCCGCGCCCTCGAAACCCTCGCCGCCCTCGGCGACGCCAAACTCCCCGCCGCCATCCAACTCGCGCTCACCGACCGGGACGCCGCCCTGCGCGTCGCCGCCAGCGCCATGCTGGCGAAGCTTGATCCGACCAAGGCCGTTGAGCAGCTCGCCGCCGTTTTTGCCCCGGCCGCGCTGCCCGAAAAGAAAGCCGTGCTCACCGCCCTCGGCGGCATCCCCGGCCCCGCCGCCGACCGCGCCCTCAGCGCGCTGCTCGACGACCTCAGCGCCGGAAAAATCCCCGCCGAAGCGCAGGTCGAGCTCCTCGAAGCCGCTGCCCAACGTACCGCGCCCGAGCTCAAGGCGAAGCTCAAAGCCACCGCCGACGCGCTCCCGAAAAGCAAATCGCTCGCCGCCTTCCAACTCTGCCTCACCGGCGGCGACAAAGCAGCGGGCGAAACCATTTTCCGCGAGCACGCTGTGGCCGCCTGCCTGCGCTGCCACAAGCTCAAGGGCAGCGGCGGCGAGGCCGGCCCCGACCTCACCGGCATCGGCCCCAAACACGACCGCGCCTATTTTCTCGAATCCATCATCCTGCCCAACGCCAGGATCGCCGACGGCTTCCAGACCCTCGTGGTGACGATGAAAAACGGCGACCTCCAGGCCGGCATGGTGAAAAGCGAAAACGCCACCGAGCTGGTCCTGCAAATGCCCGGAGCCCAGCCCGTCGCGTTGAAAAAGACCGAAATCAAAGCCCGCGACACCGCCCCCAGCGGCATGCCCCCGAACCTCGGCGACCTCCTCACCAAACGCGAAATCCGCGACCTCGTGGAATTCCTCGCCTCCCTGAAGGACTGACCTGCGCGGCCAAGAAACTGCGGCTTGCCGCCGGCTGCGCGGTGCAACGCGCTACTCGGTCTCGGCCAGATTCACCCCGTCGATGAGCTGGCGGATGCGGCCGAAATTCTTTCGCTTCGGCGCGAGGACGAGGCGCGGGAGGGCGGCGATTTCGGGTTCGTTCTGCTCCTCGGGGAGCGCGGCAGTCTGCGTGATTTCGCCTTCGCGGATGACGTCGGTGAAGCCCGCATTGAGCTCCGCAATCGCCGCAGGCGTGAGCTTTTTCTCCAGCCGGATGACGAGGCGCTGGCCGACCCACCGGTAGCTGCGGAAGGTGCGGTAGAACTGCACGATTTCCGCGATGGCGTCGTCCACGCTGTGGGTGATTTTGAAAAAGTGAAAGTCATCGGGCGAGACGAGGCCGAGCTGGAGAAGGTCGTCGCGCAGGAAGCGCTGCCAGGTTTCCCAATAGCGCCCGCCGGGTTTGTCCACGCAGACCACGGGGATGATGCGCGCCTTGCCGGTCTGCATGAGCGTGAGCACCTCGAAGCCCTCGTCCATGGTGCCGAAGCCGCCGGGGAAAAGCGCGACGGCGTGGGTCTCTTTGAGGAAGTTGAGCTTGCGGGTGAAGAAGTAGTTGAAGTTCACGAGCTTCGGGTCGCCGTGGATCGTCTCATTGGCGCGCTGCTCAAAGGGCAGGCGGATATTGAGGCCGAAGCTGTGCTCGCGGCCCGCGCCGCGCTGGGCCGCGCCCATGATGCCTTCGCCGCCGCCGGTGATCGTCATGTAGCCGTGCGCCTCGTGCATGCGGCGGGAAAAAAGCTCGGCGGCCACGGACTCCGGCTCCTCCGACGCGGTGCGCGCGGAGCCGAAGACGACAACTTTGCGGACGTGCCGGTAGGGCGCAAAAACATTGCCCGCATAGCGCAGTTCCTTGAGCGAGCGGTTGAAGAGTTTCAGGTCGGCGATGGTGGTCTGGTCGCGGCCCATTTTGAGCGCGGTGATGACCATTTCCTCGATGATCTCGGCCGGCTTTTCGCACCCCGTGTCGCGCACGAGCTGACGGATGCGCTCGTCGAGCGCGGCGTCGCCGGTGGTGGCGCGGCGACCGGTGACGGGCGGGAAAGTGCAGGCGGTGAAATCGGCCATTGGGGAGAAGTTGCGAGTTGAGGGTTGAGAGTTGGAAGCCGCTGGCTACGGTGCGCGCCCGCTTATAGAACGGCGCGACCTTCAACTCACAACACCCAACTAGCAATTCCCTCCCCAATGATCATCGTCATCAAACCCCACACCTCGCGCGCCTTGGTCGATGAAGTCATCGCCGAGGTCCAGAAGCTCGGCTACGACCCGCGCCCGATCTTTGGCACCGAGCAGACGATCATCGCCGCCATCGGCGACGAGCTGACCCATCATCGCCTCGAATCGCTGAACGCGCTGCCGCAGGTGGAGAAAGTCATGGCCGTGCAAAAGCGTTACAAGCTGGTCAGCCGCGAGTCGCATCCGGGGAATTCGGTGGTCGATGTGGACGGGGTGAAAGTGGGCGGCGACAACTTCACGCTCATGGCCGGGCCGTGCTCGGTGGAAAGCGAGGAGCAGCTCCTCTCCACGGCGCACGCGGTGAAGGCGGCGGGCGCCACGATCCTGCGCGGCGGGGCGTTCAAGCCGCGCACGTCGCCGTATGAATTCCAAGGGCTCGGCAGCGAAGGCCTGCGGCTGCTTTCGCTGGCGAAAAAGGAGACGGGGCTAAAGATCATCACCGAGGTGCTGAGCGAGCGGCACGTCGAGGAGGTGTGCACGCATGCCGACGTCTTGCAAATCGGCGCGCGCAATGCGCAGAATTTTCAACTTCTGATCGAGTGCGCGCGGAGCGGAAAACCGATTCTGCTGAAGCGCGGACTGAGCGAAAAAATCGACGAGTGGCTGCTCGGCGCGGAGTACATTCTGGCCCACGGCAATGCCAACGTGATGTTCTGCGAGCGCGGCATCCGCACCTTCGAGACCTACACGCGCAACACGCTCGACCTCGGCGCGGTGGCGGCGGTGAAAAGGGAATCGCACCTGCCGGTGATCGTCGATCCGAGCCAGGGCTGCGGCCGCGCTGATCTCGTGCGCGCGCTGTGCAAAGGCGCGGTGGCGATGGGCGCGGACGGGCTGCTCATCGAGGTGCATCCGTGTCCCGCCGAGGCGCTGAGCGACGGCCAGCAGCAGGTGGATTTTGCGGGCTTCGCGGCCTTGGCAAAAGACCTCCAGCCGATCCTGCAAGCCGTCGGGCGCACGGTGTAGCGACGGGGTGTAGCGAAGGGGTGTAGCGAAGGGGTGTAGCGAAGGGGTAAAAGTCGTCCCATCGGGACGCCTGAACGTAGCCGTGGGCTTCA
>JANPHJ010000033.1:0-4925 GCA_031424395.1 Chthoniobacter sp. | reverse complement strand
CGGGGTGCGTTAAAACCGGCGCGGGGCGGCGTTGGTGGGGTTTCTTTTGTGTGCGTTCAGGGGCGTCATCGTGGCATGTTATCCGTTTCGTAATGTGCGTGAATTGTAGCTTGGGATACAGCCAACACGGCCGCGGACTTTGGGCTTAAGCCCAAGCTACTTTAGTGGCGTCGGGGTCGGAAAACACCTGCCACCATCCCGAGGGGGAGTTCTGGGGAGGCTTTGCGCTGCGTTGAAGAATGGCGGGTGGGTTTGGAATAAATCTCGACGCGAGGCTTTCCGCCGTTCCGAATTGGCGGATGAAATTTTTCCTCCCGCTTTTCGCTTTCGCTGCTGTCACGTCGCTCGCGGCCGAGGGGCCGGCGAATGAAAACAAGGCGACGCCGCCGGAGCGGATCAAGGTGGCGAAAGGGTTTGCGGTCGAGTTGCTGTACTCGGTGCCGGCGGCGGAGCAGGGGTCGTGGGTTTCGCTGTGCACGGATGACAAGGGGCGCATCTACGCGGGCGACCAGTACGGGGCGATCTACCGCTTTGCGCCGCCGGCGGCGGGGCAGCCGCTGGATGCGGCGACGATCGAGAAAGTGCCCGCGCCGCTCAAGGCGGCGGACGGGATGCTGTGGGCGTTTGGCGCGCTGTGGGTGGGGGTGAATGACTATGAGAATGCGGACAACTGCGGGCTGTACCGGGTGACTTCGTCGAAGGGGGACGATGTGCTGGACAAGGTGGAGAAAATCCGCGGCATGGAGGCGCGCGGGGATCATGGGGTGCATGCGGTGGTGCTCGCGCCGGATGGGAAGTCGCTCTTTCTCATCTGCGGCAACGGGGCGAAGGCGACGCCGGTGAACACGTCGAGCGTGCCGGTGGTGTGGGGCGAGGATCATCTGCTGCCGCGGATGCCGGACGGGCGCGGCTTCATGCGCGATGTGCTGGGGCCGGGCGGGACGATCTATCGCATCTCGCCGGACGGGCAGGTGTGGGACCGCTATGCGACGGGCTTCCGCAATATCTACGACGCGGCGTTCAATCGCGACGGCGAGCTTTTCACCTACGACGCGGACATGGAGTACGACTTCAACACGCCGTGGTACCGGCCCACGCGGGTGTGCCATGTGGTTAGCGGCGCGGAGTTCGGCTGGCGCAATGGCGCGGGCAAGCGCCCGGAGTGGTATCCCGACAATCTGCCGCCGGTCCTCAACATCGGGCCGGGCTCGCCCACGGGCGTGACCTTCGGCTACGGCGCGAAGTTTCCGGCGAAGTGGCAGGAGGCGATGTTCTGCCTCGATTGGAGCTGGGGAAAAATGTGGGCGCTCACGCTCCAGCCGCAGGGCAGCAGCTACACGGCGGTGAAGGAGGAATTCCTCTCGGGCACGCCGCTGCCGCTGACGGATGCGATCATTCATCCGCAGGACGGCGCGATGTATTTCGCCATCGGCGGGCGGAAGGTGCAGAGCGGGCTTTACCGGGTGACTTACACGGGGACGGAGAGCACCGCGCCGGTGGCGCCGCACATCGTGACAAAAGGCTCGAAGACGGATGGGGCGCGTGCGGGGCGGCAGCAATTAGAGTTTGCGCACCTGCATCCGCAGCCGAGTACGCTTGTTGAAGCGTCGAATACGTTGATGAGTGGAGATCGTTTTCTCCGCTGGGCGGCGCGCACTGCAATCGAGCATCTGCCGGTAAAGCAGTGGGCGGACATGGCGCTGACGGAAACGAATTCCGCCATGCAGGTCGAGGAGTTGCTCGCACTCGCGCGGGCGTCGGGCATTGATCAGCAGCATCGCAAAGCGGATGACCCGCCGGTGGACTTGGCGATGAAGGCGAAGCTGCTCGATGCGCTCGGCAAGCTCGACTGGGACAAGCTCAACGAGGAGCAGCGGCGCACGCTGGTCCGCACCATCGAGATCGTCTGCGTGCGCTTCGGCGCACCCGACGACGCGCAGGCGCAGCGGCTCATCGCGCAGCTCGACCCGCACTTTCCCGCGCCCACGCGCGAGCTGAACTGGCTGCTCTGCGAGACCCTCGCCTTTCTCCAGGCGCCGAACACCGCGGCGAAAGCGCTGGCGCTCATCGAGAGCGCGCCGACGCAGGAGGAGCAGATGGAATACGCGCGCGACATCCGCTTCCTCAAAGCCGGCTGGACGACAGAGCTGCACACGCGCTACTTCGCGTGGTTTTTGAAAGCGGCGAACTACCGGGGCGGGGCGAGCTTTGACAAGTTCATCGAGTTCATCCGCACCGACGCGGTGGCCAGCCTGAGCGATGCGGAAAAGACCGCGCTCGCCGACGTGCTCGCCAAAAAGCCCGAGCGCAAATCCGCGCTCGAAGCCGCCGCCAGCGCGCTCGCCGGGCACACGCCGACGGCTTGGACGCTCGAAGAACTCACCGCCGCCGCGAACACCGGCATGAAGGGGCGCAGCTTCGAGACGGGCCGCAAGATGTTTGCCGCCGCGGGCTGCTTCACCTGCCACCGCTTCGGCAACGAAGGCGGCATGACCGGCCCCGACCTCACCCTCGCCGGCGGGCGCTACAACGCGCGCGACCTGCTCGATAACATTTTGAATCCGAGCAAGGAGATCAACGAGCAGTTCGTGCCCACCGTGCTGACGAAAATGGACGGCACGCAAATCATCGGCAGCATCGTGAATCTGAACAACGCCAACGTGACGGTGAACACCGACCCGTCCGACCCGTGGCAGCGCATCGACGTGAACCGCGCGACGGTGAAGAGCATCGAGCCGTCGAAGGTCTCGATGATGCCGCCGGGGCTGCTGAACATCCTGACGAAAGATGAAGTGCTCGACCTAGTCGCCTACGTGCTGAGCGGCGGCGACGCAAAGAATGCGATGTTCGGGAAATAGCGCCATCCTAAGCCTGGCCGCCCGATGAACGAAAAACCGCCCGCTGAAGCCGCGCCCGATTTTCCCGGCAAGCCGTGGGCGCTGCGGCTCGGCGCGGCGCTGGTGGCGGCGTTCGTGGTGATCGTGGTGCTGGGGCTCATGGACCGCGCGGCGCGTCGGCAACTGGAGACGGCGACGGAGCGCTGCGCGGCGATGGAAAAGCGCTGACGGTTTTGCACCGCTGCTTTCCGCTATGCTCGATGCAGTGCCCGCGAGGCACCTTGGCGTGAGTCGGCCATGAGCACCGAACGCGCGCCGACAAGCCGGACCCGGGCAATGCCCTGAGCAGCGGTTCCGTCGCGATCCAGCCCAAAAGAGCGAAACACTGGCTGTGCCGCCTGTTCAGGGCTTGGACGATTTTGCCGTCCCGCCGAGGGCGTTGTCTTGGGCGGGATTGTCGCCGGGCCTTTGGCCCTGCAATTGCCGTGACCGCCAAAGAGCCTAGCCGGCGCTACGCCGCCAGCGCCTTGCGATGGACCCAGACGCTGTTTACCAGCCCGAGGCCAAACATGACCATGACCAAAAACGTGCCGCCGTAGCTGATGAGCGGGAGCGGCAGGCCGGTGATGGGCATGAGCGAAATGGTCATGCCGATGTTTTGATAGACGTGAAAGAAAAGCTGCGCGGCGATGCCGATGGTGATGAGCAGGCCGAGTTCATCTGCGGCCTGATGCGCGGTGACGAGGCAGGAGATGACGAGCACCGCGAAAAGCGAGATGAGCACGACACCGCCGATGAAGCCGAACTGCTCGGCGATGGCGGTGAAAATGTAGTCGGTATGCACGGTGGTGCCGGGGATGAAACCCTGCTCGACCTGCGAGCCCGTGGCCATGAACCCTTTTCCCTTAAAGCCGCCGGAGCCGATGGCGATGAGCGACTGGTTGATGGCCCATGCTGCGCCGGTCGGGTCGATGGCCGGGTCGATGAAGGCGAGGATGCGCTTGTATTGATACGGCTTGAGGACGAAGCGGATGAGCACGGGCACAGCGGCGCTGGCGATGAGCAGCAGGGAGATGATGTAGCGTTTCGGCAGCCCGCAGAGCAGGAGCATTGACATGATGACCGGCACCCAGACGAGGGTCATGCCGACATCGGGCTGCTTAAGGATGAGGAGCATGGGACCGCCAATGATCGCGCCGGTGAAGGCGAGCTTCATCATGGGGTGGAGCTTGCGGAACTGGCTGAGGAAAAGCGCGACCGTGAGCACGCCGGCGATGACCGTCATCTGCGAGGGCTGAAAGGTGCCGATGCCCGGAAGCCGCAGCCAGCACTTCGCGCCGCCGTGCTCTTCGCCGAGCTTCGTATAGGTGAGGATGAGGAAAAAGATGCTGATGAGATACAGGGGCAGCGCGGCCCATTTCACCCAGCGGTAGTCGATGAGGCTGGTGACCATGAAGACGACGATCCCCGCGGCCACCCACACGGCCTGCTTGTGCCAGTAGCTTTGCGAAAGTTCGTCGCTGCGAAACGCGGAGGCGCTGTAAACGGCGACGACGCCGAGGATGCAAAGCGCGATGCTCAGGCCGACGAGCACCCAGTTCATGCCGAGGAGTTTTCTGATGAGCGGGGTCATGGATGGAAGCGGTTAGAATCAGGCGAACTTCGGCACCGCCGCCAGCAGCTTCTTCGTGTACTCATGCTGCGGGGCTTCGTAGATGGCTTCGGCGGTGGCGCTTTCGACGATCTTGCCGCGGTACATGACAAGCACATGGTCGCTGATGTGCTCCACCACGGCGAGGTCGTGGGCGATGAAAAGGTAGGTCAGCCCGAGTTCGGCCTGGAGATCTTGCAGCAGGTTCACGATCTGCGCCTGCACGCTCACGTCGAGCGCGCTCACCGGTTCGTCGCAGACGATGAACTTCGGTTTCACCGCCAGCGCCCGCGCGATGCCGATGCGCTGCCGCTGCCCGCCGCTGAACTCGTGCGGATAGCGCTCCATCATCTCGGGCTTCAAGCCGACCTGCTTCATCAGCTCGTTCACGCGCTCCCGACGCTCGCTGCGGTTCATCGCGGGGAAGTGGATTTCGA
>JANPHJ010000032.1:0-6810 GCA_031424395.1 Chthoniobacter sp. | reverse complement strand
CGCTAATGCCGCGCACACTCTTTGCGTCCGGCGGGTCGCCGGGCGCGGCACTCGGGTCGAGTGCTCCACCCGGAGATTCCTTACCCATGCCCGCGATTCCACTCGACGCATCACCGCCAGCCCGTCGCATGCTCGCGCGATGTTCCCGCACACCTCCTGCCGTCCCGTTGCCCTCGTCTTCGCCCTGCTCGCGCTGCTCCATTCGCGCATGCAAGCCGGTGAAACCGAATGGCCGCAATTCCGCGGGCCGACGGGCCAGGGCATCTCCGCCGCGGTGCAGGTGCCGGTCGCGTGGAGCGCCACGGAGCATGTCGCGTGGAAAGTAGAAATCCCCGGCCGCGGCTGGTCGTCGCCGGTGCTCTCACGCGGGCGGCTTTACCTCACCGCCGCCGTCGGCGACGCCGACAAAACGCTGCGCGCGCTCTGCCTCGATGCCGCCGACGGGCGCGTGCTGTGGGACACGGAAGTCTTTCACCCCGACGCCGCGAGCGTGGCCGCGATGCACCAGAAAAACTCGCCGTCCAGCCCCACGCCCATCGTCACCGCGGACCGGCTCTACGTTCACTTCGGGCACATGGGCACAGCGGCGCTCGACCTCGCGGGCAAGGTGCTGTGGCGGCAGAACGGGCTCACGTATGCGCCCGTCCACGGCACCGGCGGCTCGCCGATTCTGGCGGGCGATGCGCTGGTCTTCAGCGGCGACGGGGCGAAGGATCCTTTCGTCGCCGCGCTCGATGCGGCGACCGGCGCGGTACGGTGGAAAACCCCGCGCAAAACTCCGGCGAAGAAGCCGTTCTCCTTTTCCACCCCGCTCGCCATCGAGGTGGGCGGCAAGACGCAAATCATCAGCCCCGGCAGCGGCTTCGTGGGCGGGTACGATGCGAAGGACGGCCAGGAGCTGTGGCGCGTCGGCTATGGCGAAGGCTACTCCGTCATCCCGCGCCCGGTCTTCGCGCACGGGCTGCTGTTTGTCAGTTCGAGTTTCGACGTACCGGTGCTCTACGCGATCAAACCGGACGGCGCTGCGGGCGACGCAACCGCCGCGAATGTAGCGTGGTCCAGCCGCAAGGCCGCGCCGCACTCGGCCTCCACGCTGGTGCTCGGCGATGAACTGTACTTTGTCTCCGATGCCGGCATCGCCACCTGCGCCGATGCGCGCACCGGCGACGTGCGGTGGAGCGAGCGCCTCGGCGGGGGTTTCTCCGCGTCGCCCTTCGCCGCGGAAGGACGCGTGTATTTCCAGAACGAGGCGGGAGTCGGCTTCGTGGTGAAAGCGGGGAAGACCTATGAGCTGCTGGCGACGAACGACCTCGGCGAGCGCACCCTGGCGTCGGCAGCGGTGGCGGATGGGGCGCTGTTCCTGCGCTCCGAGATGCATCTTTGGAAGATCGCGCCGTAGAGGGTGCTTAAAACTCGGCGTCGGAGTTTCCGACCACGGATTGCACGGATTACTCTTCCCGAAAAATCCGTGTCATCCGTGCAATCCGAGAAATCCGTGGTTCAAAAAACCACCCGCCAATGCTGACTACGGCTTTTGCGCCGGGGCAAGTGCGGGGTCGTCGAGGTCGAGGCGGTAAAGGAACTGGTTGTAGTTAGCGCGCGGCGTCGGCTGCGCGTGATTGGCAAACTCGTCGGTATAAGTGCCCTCGAAAAGCAGGATGGGTGAATCGTCAGGCGTGAACTCGGAATGCAGGCGTGGGTTGTAAAAGGTGTAGTTGTCGTGGGTCAGAACCTTGACCGCCGGACCCCACGGGCCAGCGGGTGCGTCGGCTTCGGCATACCAAAGCTCACCGATGGCCGAGGGCTTGCCATAGCTCTGCACAAAGACTGTGACCCATCGTTTGCGCCACGGGTTCCAGGCGATTGAACCCGAGTGGGGTGTTACTTTTTCTCCGCTGCCCGCAGCGGTCAGGGACTTCTGCGGACTGAGCACTTCCCACTGGGTTTGATCCTGCCAACCTTCAAAGGTTGCCGGAAAACGCAGGGTGGGCAGCGGGTCGCCGAGACAGACCCACTCCTTGCCTTGCGGGTCTTTCCAAATGGCCGGATGGCCATTCGGCAACGCTGGCTTCGGTTTGTTATCCGCCGCTTTCCAAAGGGTGCGGCAAGACTCAAAGGCCGCCGCTGTGTCATTCCACACGGCCAGGCCGATTTCATAGGCGTCGAGGTGGCCTTTGATCTTGGTATAGGTGCAGACCAGCTTGGGCGTCCCGGCTTTGTCCATGAGACTCATGTAACCCGAAACCCAGGTCGGGCCGCTGCCGGCCATCTTAGCCACGCCGCGCACCGCACCCTTGGCGTCGCGGAAATAGTCCAGCGGCATCGCCAGCGGTGGCTGGAATGAAGTTAGCGGTTTGCTGGCCGTAGTCGCGCTGCTCGTGTCGTAAACGCCCAGCGGGTAACCCGGCATGATGGTGTCGCCCCAAGCCCAGAAGAGCCTGCCGCGATAGGTGGCGGTCTGCACGGAGTCGGAGCCGACGATGCCGGATTCCTTCCAGTCCTGGCGCTGGCCGAGCTTCTGGCTCTCGGCGAAAAGGCCGGCTCCAGTGAGGCGTCCGAGCCGTTTCGCGGGTAACATGCGCTGGACTTCGATCCTTAGGGTCGTGCCGGGTTTCGGTGTTACCCGGACACCGCGAAAGCCAAAACCGTCCTTGGGGACTTCATAGCCGTGGCCGATGACGTCCAACCAGGTCTCGCGGCCCATGAACTCGGGTAAGTCAAAGGCCACGACGCCGTCATTGTCCGTGACCATGCGCGTCTTGTTAGTCGTCCGCAGCTCGACGAGTGGCACGGGCCAGCCGGTGCCTTTTTCCACCACCTCGATGCGGCAGAACTCGATGGCATGGGACGAATAGGACAGGCCTAGCAATGACGCGGCTAGAACTGCGAGATAAGTAAGTGTCTGCCGGCTGGGCATGGGACTTATGGAGCGCCTTTGTCCTTGCGCTTGAAGTCGCCGAGCGCGCCGCTCACGAGCAAACCGAGGCCCGTGCCCGCGATCGCGCCAAACGGCCCGAAAAACAGCGCGCTGACGAGGGCACGCGAAACTTTCGCCCCTGCCGGAGCCGGGGTGCCGGGGGCGACCGTGTCCACCACGGGGATCGGCACGGGCGGCGGCTGGGTCTCGCGGCCATAGCCGCCGAGCACGGTGAACAGCATATAGATTTCCCCGAGGATGAAGCCGGCGATGGCGAAGGGTTTGGCGAGATTGCGGCCTGACATGAGGCGAAAACTAGAGCCCGTCGCCGGGCGGCTGTCGAGCGGCGCGGGGGAAATCTCGATGCGCGGGCAAAGATCGTGCTATTGCACAGCGCAGGAATTTTTCCCGCCATGAAAGCGCACCTCATTTTACCGCTCGCCCTCGTCGCCCTGGCCGCCTGTGTGCATACCCCGCCGGGGACTTCGGTGAATGTGGCGCTGGCGAAAAAGGCGGAACTGGTCCGCCTGCCGGGGCCCCCGCCGTTGCCCCCAGGGACGCTGGCCGCCGACGGCCGCTCGGCGGTGATCGAGCCGGAGCTGCCGGGCAATAGCACGGCAGACCGCGTGGCCGAGGCGTTTTCGCGCGGGCAGTTTTGCATGCAGGCGGGGAAGGACGCGGAGGCCATCGCGGCTTTTGAGCAGGCGGTAAAGCTCGACCCGAGCTTCACCGAGGCGTGGCAGCATCTGGCGATTCTCTACGAGAAGACGGGGCAGGAGAAAAAGGCGCTGGAGGCCTTTCGCAAGGCGCGGAAAGTCGCGCAGCAGTAGCGGCTACGGGCGCTCGTTGAGCGCGTTCGCGACCGCCGCGGGCAGCGGCAGCGCGCCGTCGCCGCCGAGCGCGCGGTCGAGGTCCTCGAGCCGGTGGATGAGATCGACCACCTCACGCCGCGCGTACGGCCCGCCGGCAGCGGCGCAGAAATGCGTGCGGCAGCCAAAGGGCCGCCCCTCGTAGATTTGGCAGCGGCCCGTGGCGCGGTCGAGCAGCGGGCACGCGCCATCCGGGCTTTCCGGCAGCCGCGTCCGACCGGTCGCGCGCCACGCTTTCGCGGCCACGAGCGCCTCGCCTTTGGTGAGGTAAGGGGTCTTGCCGGTGAGTTTGAAACGGCAGCACTCGGTGCGGCTGATGCACGCGCGCTCGATGGGTCGCGCGGCGAGTTCCGCGTAGATCGTCTGCACGGTGGCGACGGCCTCTGCGGCAGGATTGGTTTTGGCGCGGCGTTTCATGGCTAGACGAACTGCCCGGCGGCGTGACCAGAGGCCCAGGCCCATTGGAAATTGTAGCCGCCGAGCCAGCCGGTGACATCGACGACTTCGCCGATGAAAAACAGGCCGGGCACGTTTCGCGCCTCCATTGTTTTCGACGAAAGCTCGCGCGTGTCCACGCCGCCGAGCGTGACCTCGGCCTTGGGGTAGCCCTCGGTGCCGGCGAAGCGCATGGGCCACGCGTGGACGAGCGCGGCGAGGTCGGTGAGTTCACGCGCTTTGGTGTGGCGGAGCGGCTTGGCGGGCGCATGGCGCGCGCACCACGCTTCCGCAAAACGGCGCGGCCAGCGGGTGCTGAGTGCGCTGGCGAGGTCGGTGTTTTCCTCCCGCCCGCGGGTGATGAAAGCGTCCGCGTTTTCCTCCGGCAGCAGGTCGAAGTGGAGCGTCTCGCCTTCGTGCCAGTACGAGGAAATTTGCAGGATCGCCGGGCCGCTGAGGCCGCGATGGGTGAACAGCAGGTTTTCGCGAAACTCCGCCCCCGCGTGGCGCGCGGTGACGGGCACGGAGAGGCCGCTCAGCTCGTGCAGCGCCATGTCCTCCGCAGCGAAAGTAAGTGGCACGAGACCGGGGCGGATGTCCGTGAGCTTCAGCCCAAACTGCCGCGCGATGCGGTAGCCGAAATCGGTTGCGCCGAGTTTGGCAAAAGACAGACCGCCAGTGGCGATGACGAGCGCCGCGCTGTCGAGCGGTCCGGTGCTGGTGGCGAGGTGAAAGCGGTCGGTGCGGCGGACTTCGGTGACGCGGCAGTTCACGCGGACTTCCACGCCGGCGACCGCGCACTCGGCGAGCAGGAGGTCGATGATCGCCCGCGCGCTGCCGTCGCAAAACTGCTGGCCGAGCTTTTTCTCGTGGTACGGGATGCGGTGGCTGTCCACGAGGGCGATGAAGTCCCACGGCGTGTAGCGGGCGAGCGCGGATTTGCAGAAGTCGGGATTGGCCGAGAGGTAGTTGTCTGGCCCCGCGCCGAGGTTGGTGAAGTTGCATCGCCCGCCGCCGGAGATGGCGATCTTACGGCCGACGGCCTCGCTGTGTTCGAGCAGCACCACGCGCCGGCCGCGCTTCCCCGCCTCGATGGCGCACATCAGCCCCGCCGCGCCCGCGCCGATGATGATGACGTCGGGAGAACCGTTGGAAGTGGAGGGATGAGAGTTCAAATCCGACGAAAGCGGAGGCTACCGCACTGGCCATGGAGAGCCACGAAATTACGCGAGGACCGAAGCCATTTCTGTTCGGCGTAGTGCGATCCTCACTGCCACGCAATCTATCGTTTCAAGTCCTCCGCGATAGTCGCGAACTGCGCCAGCGCCGCTTCCAGGTCTTCAGCGATCTCCAGTGCGAGGACGCCCGGATCAGGCAGGTTCGCGCTGTCTTCGAGGGAGTCGTCTTTGAGCCAGAAGAGGTCGAGGTTCACCTTGTCGCGTTTGAGCAGCTCTTCGTAGGTGAAGGACTTCCAGCGTTCACTCTCCGCGCGTTTGGTGCGGTCTTTGGCGGAGTAGCAGGCAACGAAGTCGTCGAGGTCGGCGCGCTTGAGCGGGTTTTCCTTGAGGGTGAAGTGCAGGTTCGTCCGCAGGTCGTAGATCCACAGCTTGGTTGTCCACGCCTGTTTGTCCGCGGCGGGTTTGCGGTCGAAGAAGAGGACGTTCGCCTTCACGCCTTGCGCGTAGAAGATGCCGGTGGGCAGACGCAGCAGGGTGTGAACGTCGGCCTGCTTGAGCAGTTCGCGGCGGATGATTTCACCGGCGCCGCCTTCGAAGAGCACGTTGTCCGGCACCACCACCGCGGCGCGGCCGTGCTGCTTGAGGATGGTAAAGACGTGCTGGAGGAAGTTGAGCTGCTTGTTCGAGGTCGTGGCCCAGAAGTCGTCGCGGTTGATCGTGAGGCTCTCTTTGCTCGTCTCGCCCGCGTCGTTGACGATCGTCACGCTGCTCTTCTTGCCGAAGGGCGGATTGGTCAGCACCAGCTCGTATTCGTCGTGCTTGGCGGCGAGCCCGTCCTTCACCTGCACGGGAATGGGCGCTTCCATCCCGTTTTCGGCCGTTGCGCCGATGCCGTGGAGGAGGAGATTCATCGAGCAGAGCCGCGCGACGCTATCCACCAGCTCCACGCCGCGGAGTTGTTCCGTGTTGAGGAAACGCAGCCCCGCCTTGTCCAGCTTGTGGTGCTTGCGGATGAAATCGTGCGCCGCGAGCAGGAAGCCGCCGGTGCCGCACGCTGGATCGCAGATCACCTCTCCGGGCCGCGGCTGCATCACCTCCACGATCGCCTGGATGAGCGGGCGTGGGGTGAAGTATTGGCCCGCGCCGCCTTTCACGTCCTCGGCGTTCTTTTGCAGCAGCCCTTCGTAGGCGTCGCCCTTCACGTCGGTGTCGAGCGACGACCATTCCTCCTTGTCGATCAAGTCCGCGATCAACCGGCGCAGCTTGGCCGGGTCCTGGATCTTGTTCTGCGCCTTGCGAAAGATGACGCCGATCAGCCCCGGCCGTTTGCCGAGTTCCGTGAGCGAGTGGCGGTAATGCGTCTCCAGCTCGTCGCCATCGAGCTTCACCAGCACATCCCAGCCAAAGCCTT
>JANPHJ010000031.1:0-13440 GCA_031424395.1 Chthoniobacter sp. | reverse complement strand
GCGTAGCCCAGCATGTCGTAGTGGAAAACCACGCAGCCCAACCGCGCGAGCTGCACGCAACGCGCCTGCAACACGCTGCGTCCGCCCTCGGCAAACTGCTCCGCGCCGCTCGCGATTTCCTTCGCCACCGCCTTTTCTCCGCTGTCCAAAAAACGCCCCTCGTCCCAATGCCCGTGCGGACAGAGCACGCCCGCATGCTTCCCCTCGCCCGCGCCTTTCCCCGCCGGACGGTACAGATTTCCCGTCACAAAAAAGCCCGGCATGGACTCAAAGAAAACTTTCTCAACCGTGTAGTCGCCGCCCTCGACGCGTCCGTGAATCACCGCGTTCAGCGGCGTCCGCGTCGGCTCCGGCCAGATGCCCAGCGCCACGCGCATCTGCATCCGCAGTGCATCCGCGCGCTTGGCCCACGCCTCCGGCGAGGGCGACGGTGTGAACGGAAAGTAGCCGTCCAAATCTTTCAGGGGCCCGAGCCGCACGTCCTGCGGCCCGTCGGCAGACGGATTCTCCGCGGCGAAAAGCGCGGTGGCGCAAACGAGGGTGGCAAAAAGGACGGGGAGGATTTTCACAGCGCGGAAAGTAGCCACGGTTTCATGAAAGGCCGCACAAAAATCCGCCATTCCCCAAGGCCGGGATTTCGTCGCCTTCAACTCACGGGCGCGCTTCGAGCACGAGGTTGAAGGGTGTCTCCGTGGCGCGGCGGAAGCGGGTGAAGCCGCCTTTGCGCACGACCTGTTCGAGCAGGTCTTCGCCGGCCTGCGCGCCGAGGGCGAGGCCGACTTCCTGGGCGAGCGAGGCGGGCGTGCAGATCATCGTCGAGGCGCAGAAAAAGACGCGGCCCACGGGATTGAAATTCTGCTCCACGCAGTTGTGCGCGAACGGCTCGACGATCATCCAGGTGCCATCGGGCGCGAGCGAATCGAGCACATGCGCCGACGCGCCGATGGGGTCGCCCATGTCGTGCAGGCAGTCGAAGAAAGCGACGAGATCGTAGCCGGTGCCGGGATATTCCTTCGACGCCGCGGCGGTGAAAGTCACGCGGTCGCCCACGCCCGCGGCCTCGGCGGCGCGGCGTGCCCAGAGGATCGATGGCTCGTGGTAGTCGAAGCCGTAGAAATGCGAATTCGGAAACGCCTGCGCCATGAGAATCGTGGAAGCGCCGTGGCCGCAGCCCACGTCGGCCACTTTCGCGCCGCGCTGCAATTTCTCCCGCACGCCGTCGAGCGCCGGAATCCATGAGCTGACGAGGTTCGCCGCGTAGTTCGGGCGGAAGAAACGCTCGGTGCCCTCGAAGAGATTCGGATCGTGCTCGTGCCAGCCGACGCCTTTGCCGGACTGAAACGCCGCGCGCAATTTCGGTTCGTCGTGAATCAACGCACTGGCGATTTGAAATGCGCCCGGCAGGTAGCACGGGCTGCTTTCATCGGCGAGCGCCAGCGCCTGCTCCGGCGGGAGGGCGAAAGTTTTCGCCGCCGCATCGTAGGTCACGTAGCCGCCCGCGGCCTGCGCGCAGAGCCATTCGCGGATGTAGCGCTCGGCGGTGCTGGTGCGTGCAGCCAATTCGGCGGGCGTGAGCGGCCCGGCTCCAGCCATCGCTTTGTACAGGCCCAGTCGCTCGCCGATGATGATCAGTGCGGTGTTCATCGCTGCGCCCATGTCGCCGACGGCTTTGCCGAGAAAGTCCTGAAGTTTGGCGGGATCCACTGCGGAGGTCGGAGTGCTCATAGTCGGGGGCGTCTCAGGGAAGTTTCTGAGACAGCAAAAACTTATCCGAAGATCCGTCGCCGAGAAGCATTTTTGCAGCGCCGCGCCGCCCGAAGAATCACGGAGCCTCCTACTCTCCGCGCACCACCACGAGGTCGCTGGGATGCAGGCTGCACCAGACTTTTTCGCCCTTGTGGAAAGTCTCCTGCGTGGCGCTTTCATTGGCGACAATGGCGGTGAGTTCGAGGCCGCCGGCGGTCTCGAGTGAGAGTTCGTCGATCGCGCCTTTGAACAACTCCTCGTCCACCACGGCCTCGAAAACATTGTCTCCAGCCGGCCTGGTTTTTTGCAGATGGATTTTCTCCGGTCGGATTGAAACGAGCAGGTCGGTGAGGCCGGCGAGGCGGCTGTCGCTGGGCACGAGCACCTCCACGTCGGGCGTGAGCCGGAGGCGGGTGAAGTGGCCTTCGTTCGCGATGAGCGTGGCCTCGATGATGTTCGCCTGGCCGATGAAATTCGCGACGAACGTGGTCTGGGGTGAGTGATAGATTTCCGTCGATTCGCCGAACTGCTCGATGCGGCCTTTGTTCACCACGGCGATGCGGTCGCTCATGGTCAGCGCCTCCTCCTGGTCGTGCGTGACGAAGACGAAAGTGATGCCGAGTTTTTTTTGCAGCCGCTTCAGCTCCACCTGCATGGCCTGGCGCAGCTTGGCGTCGAGCGCGGAAAGCGGCTCGTCGAGCAGCAGCACCTTCGGCTGGCAGACGATGGCCCGCGCCAGCGCCACGCGCTGCCGCTGGCCGCCGGAAAGCTGGATGGGCTTGCGCGTTTCCATGCCGCCGAGCGCCACGAGCGCCACCACGTTTTTCACGCGCTCGGCGATTTCGAGCTTCGGCACTTTCTGCATGCGCAGGCCAAAGCCGATGTTTTCCTCGACCGTGAGATGCGGGAAAAGCGCGTAGCTTTGAAAGACTTGGTTCACGTTGCGCCGGTACGGCGGCACATGCGTCACGTCCGCGCCGTCGAGCCAGACGGTGCCCTCAGTCGGGGTTTCAAAACCGGAGATCATCCGCAGCAGCGTCGTTTTTCCACAGCCGCTCGGCCCGAGCAGCGTGAGAAATTCGCCCGCCTCGATCTTGAGATTGATGGCGGTGACGGCGGTGAAGCTGCCGAAGGTTTTCGTGACGTTGCGGAGTTCGACCATCTCGCCGCACTGAACCAACCGCGCCGCCGTGCGGCAAGCGGGAAGGGCCGAAGTTATTTCGTAACCCGGCGCGTGCGGCGGTTCAGGAAGGTGGTGTATGAATCCGCCGATACCCGAAAACCGCTGCCCCGAATGTGGTGCGCCGCTCACGCCCGGCGCGACGCTGGGGCTGTGTGCGCGCTGTCTGCTGGCGGGCGCGGCGGAGCCGACGGAGCACGGCGCACCGCGCTCGGCGCCGCCGTCGCTGGCGGAGGTGGCGGCGGCTTTTCCCCAGCTCGAGGTGGTGGAAATGATCGGCCACGGCGGGATGGGCGCGGTCTTCAAAGTGCGGCAGCCGAAGCTGAACCGCTGCGCTGCGCTGAAGCTGCTCCCGCAATCGCTCGCGGCCGATGTGGCGTTTGCCGGCCGCTTTGAGCGCGAGGCGCAACTGCTCGCGCGGCTCAGCCATCCGAACATCACGGCGGTCTATGACTACGGGCAGGCGGGCGGCTTTTTCTTTCTGCTCATGGAGTTTGTCGATGGCGTGAACCTGCGCCAGGCCATGCGCGCCAGCCGCTTCACGCCCGCGCAGGCGCTCGGCATCGTGCCGAAGATTTGCGAGGCGCTGCAGTACGCGCACGACGAAGGCGTGCTGCACCGCGACATCAAGCCGGAGAACATTCTGCTCGATGCGAAAGGGCGCGTGAAGCTGGCGGACTTTGGCATCGCGAAACTCACCACCGAGCCTGATCCCGGGTCCGTCGATTCCGGCGCAAAAGACCCGGCGCTCACGCAAATCGGAGCCGCCCTCGGCACCCCAAGCTACATGGCCCCCGAGCAGCGCGACACGCCCGGCGATGTGGACCACCGCGCCGACATCTACTCGCTCGGCGTCGTCTTCTACGAACTGCTCACCGGCGAGCTGCCGGTCGGAAAATTCGCGCCGCCCTCCGCGCTCAGCGCCGCCGATCCGCGCGTCGATGCGATCGTGCAGCAGGCTTTGCAAAAAGAGCGTGAAGATCGCCAGCACAGTGCCGCTGAGATGAAGACGCAAGTGGAGACCGCGATCACCAGCCCGAGCACCGGCGGCGGCGCCCATCAAAAATCCCGGGGCTGGTCCCCGCTGTTTTTTCCGCTGCTCGCCTTTGGTGCGGTGTCATTGGGACTGGCCGGCTTTATGGCGTGGTCGTATCCGCAACTACCCGAACGCATGGCCAGCCACTTCGACGCCGACGGTCGCGTCAACGGCTGGATGGCGCGGTCCCAGTATCTGCTCCTGCTGTGCGGGATGGCGGCGTTTCTCACCGCCGTATTCTGCCTCGTGGCGCAACTGGCGAAACGTTTTCCCGCCTTGGTGAAAATCCCCAACCGCGACTACTGGTTCGCACCGGAGCGCCGCACGGAAACCGCCGACCTTTTGCTGGGCCAAATGCTGTGGCTGGCCGTTCTGAGCATGCTTTTTTTCGCTGGGCTGCACGCGCTGACTTTGCGGGCGAACCTTGCCCGGCAGCCGGCTCTGCCATCGGGTGCCCTGCTCGGTCTGGTCATCGTCTTTTTCATCGCACTGCTGACCTGGGTGGCCGGTTTTTTGAACCGCTTCGCGGACACCGCGCAAACGGTGGCAGCGCCGGCAAAAGGCCGCACCGTGACGGCGCTGATAACCTGTGTTCTGCTTGGCAGCGGCGTGTGGATTTTCACGGACGCGTGGCGGTCCGCCCCAAGCCCGCCACCCACGATCCCCTCCGAACGCGGACCAGCCCGCGCCGAGCCGTTCAGCGACTTGGAGAGAGTCTTCACCGACTACGAGCAGCTCCTGACCGCGCTGCGCGAAGCGACTTTCGAGCTGGACCTCGCCGACTTTGCCGAAGGCACCGAAACCGAGCGCCGGGAGCACCGCGCGGGCATCGAGGCGAAATGCCGCGCGCTCGCGGAGCAGACCGCGCGGCTGCGCGAGCAAATCCTCGCCCTTGGCCGGCGCGCCGCGGAGCCGCGCGAACGCTGACTTTCTCCACGACCAAAATCCAAACCAACAGCACGAACATGAAAACAAAACCCGCCACTCTCACCGTCCTCCTCGCCTGCGCTGCCCTGCCGCTGCGGGGCAATGAAGCTTCAGCCGCTTTCAACCCGACCGCGACTCAGCCGACCATCCAAACTTCCGCTCCTCCAGTCCTGGCTCCGGGAGCGTCAGCCGGCGGCAGCGGAGTCAGCGGGCAACTTATCCAACGGGGGCCGGTGCCCAGCCCCGCTGGGGCGGGTGGCGGCATGGGGTCCCCCGAGAGCCCTTCAGGCACCGCATCCGTCGAAATCAAAATTCTGCAGATCGAACTCGATGTGGCGCTGAAGCAGTATGAAAAAATCGCCTCCGCACTGGCCGAGTCGCAATACTCGATGGAACTCCTCGACGGCCATGTCTTGGGCGAAGTGCAGCTCAAAGAACTGAGGAACCGGGCGGAGGAAAAACTCGCCCGGCTCGCCCAAATCAAGGACCGGCTCCACGCGGAAATCATGCGCACCGACACCGCGCTCGATGCCTTGCGAAAAAAATCCGGCACGACCGCCGACGCAGCCGGGCCGACCGGCGGCAGTTTCATCACTCCGCCGGCCAGCCCACGGCGCTGACCGCCGCCGCATGACGACGAGCGCCTCCGATGGCTCCGGCTTCGCGCCCACGCGCTGGACGCTCGTGGAGCGGACGCGCGGGGATTCGCCGGAGGCGCGCGCCGCGCTGAGCGAACTTTGCGCGGCCTACTACGCGCCGGTCGTTGCCTTTCTCCGCCGCGAGGGGCGCGACGACGACGCGGCGCGGGAGCTGGCGCACGGGTTTTTTGCGCGGGTGCTGGCGGACGATGCGCTCGGCGAGGCGGAGCGCGGGCGCGGGCGCTTCCGCAGCTACCTGCTCGGCGCGGTCAAACATTTCCTCGCCAACGCACGCCGCGACGCCGCGCGGGAAAAGCGCGGCGGCGGCGCGGAGCATGTCGCGCTGGATGCGGGCACGGACACCTCGCCCGGTGTGCAAGTGGCCGACGCGGGGGTGTGCCCGCCGGATGCGGATTTCGACCGCGCGTGGGCGCTGGCCGTGGTCGAGCGCGCGCTGGTTTTGCTGCAAAGCGAAAGCGCGGCCGCCGGGCAGGCTGCCCAATTCGCCGCGCTTCAGCCCTGGCTCACGCCCGCCGGTGCGCCCACCGCGCAGGCCGAGGTGGCCGCCGCGCTCGGGCTCAGCGAGGGCGCGGTGAAAGTGGCCATCCACCGGTTGCGCCGCCGCTTCCGGCAAATCGTCCGCGCGGAAGTCGCGCAGACTCTGCACGACGACGCCGACCTCGACGACGAGATGCGCCACCTCATCGCGGCGCTCGCCGACTGAGTACGCGCCGGCGCAGGCGCGAGCAGGCGAAAATGGATATGCCCAAGGTTCAGCAGCTCGGCCGGACGGGTTTCCGGCGGAGGTGCTGCCCACGCCTTTAGTGCCGCCGGAGCGCTTCCTTTAGCTCGAGCGCGTAGGATGGGTTCACCTCAAAACGCGCTGCCGGACAGGTCACCGGCGTGACGTGCTCGGCGTAGGGAAAGACCTCCACGTAGCCCGCGTCGCAGAGCCCGTTGAGGATGTCGGCGACTTCGTCGGGGTCGATGTGGGTGACGCCTTGGATTTCCTCGCCGGTGCTGCCGCTGGTGTAGTCGATGGCGCGGAGCACGGCCTGTTCGCGACCGCTGAGTTTGATGTGCTTCATGGAGGTGGAGGAGGAAAAGCAGGACGGCTTCCGGGGATAGGCTGAAAAGCGGGGTCGCGCAAATTTTTCAGCACACACAACTCGCCCTTGCTCATCCGGCGGACGGTCGTAGCAGTAAGTCATGAGCACGATGAAACAGCAGTCGGCAAAGATCATTCATCACTCCGAAGGTATGGGGATGCCGTGCGCGGCGACGGTGCGGCAGCGGGCGCAGGAGCTGGCGCAGATTGACGGCCGGGAAGAATACAATGACGGCGACTGGGTCGATGCGAAACGCGAACTCCATGGCGGCCATGAGCCTAATGACACGAACGGCGAAATGGACATCACGGTGATGATTTCGGGACATGACATGATCAGCAGTTCGATGGGGCACCATGTGGCGAATGTGGGCCTGGACGATCAGGAAAACCTGGCGGTGGAGCTGATCGCAGAAGGCATGGACGAGGCGGTGCATGAGCAGATGCTCGCGGCGCGGCGGGAGCGGGATGCGGAGGACGCGGACGACGACGCGGAGTGAGGCTGGGGCGGGCTCGGACGGCGCAAAAACTCCCGTGGCGGAGGCGACCGCAATTGCCAAACGTGCTGCTAGCTTTTGGGGCCTAAGCTAGCGGGTCAGGGCCTCGGCCACTTGGTCGAGCATCCGGCCATGGCGGACCATCAGCGGATGGAGGGCGATGGGCAGTTTCACGTTGCGGGCCTGCGCCATGATGGAGCTGCGCTGCGGCACGATGATGGCGTCGAAGGGCGTCCAGAAGCTGGTGAAATCAAGCTGCGCGAGCTGGGCGGCGTCGGCATTGAGGTCGCGGAGAAAGGCGCTGCCGGGGCGCATCTGGCGGCAACCGGCCGTGGGGAGGAGCCAGGCGAGCACGGTGCCGTGGTGCGGCGTGGAAAGCGTGACGTAGCGCTGCACGCGCCCGAGCCCGCCGAGGCGCTGCAGATAGTAGCGCGTGACGAGGCCGCCCATGCTGAAGGCGACGAGGTCGATCTTTTCGGCGGACGCGTAGTTTTCATCGACGAACTGGGCGACCTGTCCGGCGAGAACGTCGAGCCCTTTCTGCCCCCAGCTCGGGCGCAGGCTCATGGTCTTCACGGCCCAGTTCTGCCCACGGAGGTAGCGCGCCATGGGCTCCATTTTGCGCGCATCGTCTTTGATGCCGTGGATGAGCAGCACCGGGTTGTGCGGGGCGGTTTCGGTCGCGGACATGACGGCAGGAAACACCGCAGCGAGGCCCACGGCGAGCATGGAAAACAGACGGTTCATGCGTGCAGATTGCGGTAATGCCGCACCTCGAACTCCGGCGCGCGCAGCGGCGTGTCGATCAGCTCCCAGCAGTCCTCGAACGGTGGAAACAAGGTGTCCCCGGCGACCTCGCGCTGCACGACGGTGAGGTAGAGGTCGGTGCAGCGCGGCAGCAGTTGCGCGTAAATCTCCGCGCCGCCGATGACGAAGATCTGGCGCGGCGCAAAGTGGCTGGCGGAAAGCTCGGCGAGGTCGTGCAGCACGGTCGCGCCCTCGATCTTTTCCATGCGCCGCGAGAGCACGAGGTTCGTGCGGTTCGGCAGCGGCTGGCCGAGCGAGGCAAAGGTCTTGCGCCCCATGAGCACGACGTGGCCCGTGGTCAGCCGCTTGAACCATTTGAAATCTTCCGGCAGATGCCACGGAATCTGTCCGTCGCGTCCGATCACGCGGTTGAGCGACATGGCGGCGACGGCCTTCATCGGGGAAAATCCGAAATCCGAAATCCGAAATCCGAAACAAACGCAGCCAAGGAGTGGAAATGGGGGAAACAAATTGAGCGCGCGCGTTCCCTTCCTGTTTCAAAATTTCTCATCATTCGGATTTGTTTCGGATTTCGATATTCGGATTTCGAATTTCCATCCTCAGACGGCGATCGCCGCTTTGATCGACGGGTGCGCGTCGTAGCCGGTGAGCGCGAAGTCTTCAAAACGAAACGCATGAATGTCGCGGACGACGGGGTTCAGCGTCATCGCGGGGAGCGGGCGAAACTCGCGGGTGAGCTGCTCGCGGGCCTGGTCGAGGTGGTTTGCGTAGAGGTGCAGGTCGCCAAAGGTGTGGACGAAATCGCCCGGCGCTAGGCCAGTGACTTGCGCGACCATCATGGTGAGCAGCGCGTAGCTGGCGATGTTGAAGGGGACGCCGAGGAAGAGGTCGGCACTGCGCTGATAGAGCTGGCAGCTCAGGCGTCTGTCGAGGACGAAGAACTGAAACAGCGCGTGGCACGGCGGGAGCACCATCTGCGGAATTTCGCCGGGGTTCCACGCGCTGACGATGAGCCGGCGGGAGTCGGGGTTGGTTTTGATTTGTGAAATCACCTCGTCGATCTGGTGGATCGAGCGCCCGTCCGCCGTGCGCCAGTCGCACCACTGCGCGCCATAGACGCGCCCGAGGTCGCCGTCCGGGCGCGCCCACTCGTCCCAAATGGTCACGCCGTTGGCGCGCAGGTAGCGAACGTTCGTATCGCCCGCGAGGAACCACAGCAGTTCGTGGATGATGGAACGGAGATGGAGCTTCTTCGTGGTCAGCAGCGGGAAACCCTGCGCGAGATCAAAGCGCGCCTGCGCGCCGAAGACCGAGTAGGTGCCGGTGCCGGTGCGGTCGGGTTTGAAGCGTCCGTGGTCGAGGACGAGGCGGAGGAGATCGTGGTAGGCGCGCATGAGCGGCGCGGAGCATGGCGGAGGCGGGCGGCGCGAGGCAAGGTGGCGGCGTGGAAATATGGCGCCGCGAATTTGCGCGGCCTGCGGATTTCCGCTCGCCGGGGAAAAAGGATTGCACCACTTTGCGCCGACATTTTTTCCATGCCTCCCGGACCCGATCCCGAACCAACGCCTGAAACGACCGGCTCCCAGCCGCCACCGGCCCCGCCGCCCCAGCAGCGCCGCCCGCCGCCGCCAGGCCGCCCGCCACACCGTCCGCCGCCCCCCCGCCGCCCGCTCCCGCCAAAGCCCCGGCAACCGCGCCGTCACCATCATCGCGGCAAAGCCGGCCGCGCCCGCATCGGCCTCGCCGTCATGTTCTTCGCCTTCTGCGTGATTCATTTTCTCTGGTTCGACGCCACCCCGCCGGAATACCACCGGGCCAGCTATGCTAGCATCATCAACTCAACCATCTGGAACACCGCTTTGCTGCTCGCCATCGCGCGGCGCAAATCGTGGGCCCGCCTGATTATGCTCACCATCCTCGGGCTGGGCATCGCCGGCGGCCTGGCAGTCACCCCCATGCTTTTTGAAATCCCGGCCTTTCTCACCATCCATCTGATCACCCTAGGGATCCTCGCCATCAGTTTCGCTTGGCTGCTCTACTCGCGCGATATCCGCCGCCTCGTCGGCCGCGACTACGAATAACCCGCGCGCTTTTCGCGGTTTGCCGCGTCGCGTTTTGTGCTATGTCCTCCGCGCCCACGGACCCGACGATGCCCCTCAAAGACACCCAAAACGAACCCGACGACCGCCAGATCGCCATCGACCGCGTAGGCGTGCGCGCCCTGCGCTACCCCATGCAGGTGCGCGACAAAGCGCGCGCCGTGCAGCACACCATCGCCACCGCCGCCCTGACCGTGGATCTGCCCCATCATTTCAAAGGCACCCACATGAGCCGTTTCGTGGAGGTGCTCAATGAGTTCGGCCCCGAACTGCACGTCGATAACATCCACGCCATCCTCCGCGAACTCACCATCCGCCTCGACTCCGACAGCGCGCACGTCGATTTCGAGTTCCCATTTTTCCTCGCAAAACGCGCGCCCGTCACCGGCGCTACCGGGCTCATGGACTACGCTGCGCGCTTCTCCGCCACGCTCGAAAAAGGCGCGGTCGATTTCGTCGTCACCGCCATCGTCCCGGTCACCACCCTCTGCCCGTGCTCCAAGGCCATCAGCGCCCACGGCGCGCACAACCAGCGCGGGCAGGTCACCTTCGCCATCCGCTCCCACCCGCCGCTGTGGATCGAGGACATGATCCGCATCGTGGAAGACAGCGCCTCCAGCGAACTCTACAGCCTGCTCAAGCGGCCCGACGAAAAAGCCGTCACCGAGCGCGCCTATGAAAACCCCGTCTTCGTCGAAGACCTCGTCCGCAACATCGCCGCCCGCGCCAACCGCACACCGGAGATTGCGTGGTACCGCATCGCGGCGGAAAACTTCGAGTCCATCCACAACCACAACGCCTACGCCCTGATCGAAAAGTGGAAAGCGCCGGCGAAAACCGCTGGCGCGCCGGTCGCGTGACGCGCTCGATCTTCCGCCCATGCTCTACCGCGCCGCCGCCATCCTCGTCACCGGCTTTTGGCTGACCATGACCGGTCTCCTCATCCGCAAAGAAGCCGGCCCCGGCGACTCCGCGCTGCGCGAGGTCCCGGTCGGCCACGTCGTCAAACTGCTGCTCATGCACGAGCAGCCCTCCGACCTGAATATCAGCAACGGCAAACTCCGCCTCGGCAACCTGCGCATCCACCCGCAGATGCACAAAGGCGACCGCGCGCGGGTCATCGACTTCGTCGGCCATCTGCAAGTCATGGTGCCTGGCTTGGAGCGGCATCGCGCGGATTGGAGCGGCGAACTCGAACTGGAAAAAACGCTCGCCATCCGCAGCTTCCGCCTCGCCGTCACCCTCCGCGATCCCACCCTGCACGGCCTCCCCGGCTACCGCTCCGAAGTCACCATCGTGCCTGCGGAAAATCAGCTCACCTGGACGCAGCAGGACGAGCCGCCCCGCACCTACACCCTCGACGACGCCGGCCTGCAAACAGCGCTCCACGAAATCGACCCCGCCCTGCTCGAAGTGCTCCAAAGCCAAACCCGCAGCATGACCCCGCCCGTCATCCGCGCCCTCCAGTCCTCCATGCTCATCCACGGGGAGCGCATCGACACCTACCTCGTCACCATCGTGCAAAGCGGCCAGACCCTCCTTGAATTCGACATCAGCCAGCTCGGCCAGATCCTCCGCGCCAAATCCCTCATCGGTTACTCCCTCGCTCCCGACGATCTCGTGCCGTGAGGAGGCTGAGCGTTGAGGGTTGAGAGTTGAAAGGCCCGCCCTAGCTTGCCCGCAGTTTTCCAAAAAAAATGGCGCGTCCACGCCCGGTCTGAAAATCAGCGACCTTCCCCGCCCCGCCACTCAAATCTCAACCTCCAACTCTCGACCTCGCCGAATGATCCGCGCCCGCGCCCTTACCAAAAACTACGGCTCGCTGTGCGCCGTCGAGAGACTCGATTTGGAAATCGCCCAGGGCGAATTCTTCGCCTTCCTCGGCCCCAATGCCGCTGGCAAAACCACCACCATCAAAATGCTCGCCGGCCTGCTCAAGCCGAGCGCCGGCACCGTCGAAATCGGCGGCTGCGACCTCGCCCGCGAGCCCGAGCGCGCCAAAGCCCAGCTCGCCTACGTCCCCGATTTTCCCTTCCTCTACGACAAGCTCACCGCCGCGGAATTCATGCGCTTCGTCGGCGACCTCTACGGCATGGAGCGCAGCGCCATCGCCGCCGAAACCGCCCTGCTTTTCGAGAAATTCCACCTCACCGAATACCGTCACGAACTCACCGAAAACCTCTCGCACGGCACCCGCCAGCGCCTCGTCATCGCCTCCGCCCTGCTCCACGGACCGCGCGTCTTCATCATCGACGAGCCCATGGTCGGCCTCGATCCCATGCACGCGCGCATCGTCAAAGCCGAGTTCCGCGAGCGCGCCCACGCCGGCATGACCATCTTCCTTTCCACCCACCAGCTCAGCGTCGCCGAGGAGCTCGCGGACCGCATCGGCATCATCCACCGCGGCCAGCTCATCGCCCTCGGCACCGTCGCCGAGCTGCGCGCCAAAGCCCACGAAAACGGCGGCCTCGAACGCGTCTTCCTTTCGCTCATCGACCAGGAGGAAAAGCACCGCGAGGCCGTGCCGAAGTGAGACGCCGACGGGGGTGACGGGGTGCGGCGCCCCCTCCCTTCGTCATTCCATTCCGTAGGCCCGCACCCGGCTTTTCCACCCCGGCAGCCACCGCTCCTCATGCCGCTCCGGCGGCGCATTACGCACCCGCCGCGTCAGCACCGCCGCCGCACTTTCGCCAAACTCTCGCGCCCCACCCGCGCCACTGCCGTGCATCCCCGCCAGCACCTGCAGCAGCCCCCAGCCCTCCCCCTTGTAACGCTCCGTTTCCTTCGTCCCCTCCCCCTTGAAATTCACATAGTCGATCAGCGCAAACGTCCCCGCCCCGCTGCCCGCCAGCCGCGCGAACTGCGCCCGCACCTTCTCCCGCTCCCCCGCCGCCGCCGCGTCCGCCATCTTAGGTAGCGCCGCCTCCATCCGCTGCGCGAGAAAACGCGCCTGGAGATGGATCGTGCCCGCCAGCAGTTCCCGCAGCGCACTCAGCCGCTCGCCATGAAACGCCGCCTGAAACTCCGCCCGCGTCCGCCACGGACACGGCCCCTCCAGCCACCCCGGCGGCTTCGCCCCATTCGCCGCGAGGAACCGCACCAGCCCCGGAAAGCTCTCCTCAAACGGCCCCCTCGCGCCCGCCGGGTACCAGATGAAATGCCCGATACCCAGCGACGCAAAATCCTCCCCCGCATTCCACGAAGTCAGCCCGTCCCGCGTCCCCCCGCATTCATTCTGCCACACGCGCCGCCCCACGGCATCCAGCTCCCGCTCCGTCAGCGCCAGCCCGCGCGCGGCGGTGAGGAGGAAAAAAAGTGCGACGAGATATTTCATGCAAACAGGCGGTGGGCAGAGGGTGGACGTGCGTGGGGCCGGCGGGACTCGAACCCGCAACCAAGCGATTATGAGTCGCCTGCTCTGACCATTGAGCTACAGCCCCA
>JANPHJ010000030.1:0-9026 GCA_031424395.1 Chthoniobacter sp. | reverse complement strand
CGGGATGGAGAAGCGGCATGCGGAGAAGGTGGCGGCGATCAAGGGGCACGCGTTCGACCTGCTGCTGATCGGGGATTCGATCACGCACAATTTCGACAACGCGGCCTACAAGGCGGTGTGGGAGCAGTTCTTCGCGCCGCGGAATGCCATCGGGCTCGGCTACAGTGGCGGGCGGACGGAGAACATCCTGTGGAATCTGGCGAACGGGGAGCTGGAGGGGCAGTCGCCGAAGGTGGCGGTGCTGCTCATCGGGACGAACACTTCGGACGACGCGAACTACAAGGTCGTCAGCACGCCGGAGCAGATCGCGGAAGGCACGGCGGCGATTGTGAAGCTGCTGCGGGAGAAATGTCCGGCGACGAAGATCCTGCTGCTGCGGATTTTTCCGCGGACGAACGTCTATAAAAACGCCGACGGCACCGAGCGCGGTAGCGCGGGAAAACGCTTCACTACCAACCAAAGGGCGGGCGAACTCGTGGCGAGGCTCGCCGACGGGAAGAGCGTGTTCTTTCTCGATGTGAACCACGCCTTTCTCCGGCTCGACGGCACGCTTGATCTGAAGCTAATGCCCGACCAGCTCCACCCATCGCCTGAAGGCGCGCTGGCGTGGGCGCGGGCGATGGAGCCGATGCTGTCGCAGCTTTTCGGGGATCAGCCGCGCAGCCAGTGAGTCTGTGTTTTAACGCTGCACCGTCACAAAATTCATCAAACGGCGCGGCCGGCTTGAGCCATTTCCGAAAACGAGATCCTCACGAAGCGAGGTCGGGCACGCCGGGTTTGACGCCCCGGTGGCGCGGTGGGAGACTCGCGCGGTCTTCTTCAACCCCGCCCGTCTATGAAATGTCTGCCGCTTTATCTCCTCCTCGCCAGCAGCATTGGGCCCGTGCTTTCCGCGGTGGCGGTGACGCCGACCGCCGAGCGCATCCGGGAGGGCGAGGTGAAGCAGGAGCAGCTCCGCGGCGAGGCCCAGCAGCTCGTGGAGCAGCTCGACGCGATGCTCGGCGAGTACGAGCGCAACGGGCTCGCCGGCGAGGAGACGAAGACCGTGCAGGCGCTGCGCGAGACGCTCGCGCAGCTCGGCGGCGGCGAAATGAAGCAGGTCGTGGAGCTGCTCGAAAAAGCGCGCGGCGCGGCGGACGCGGGGCAGGCGAAGAAGGACGTGAGTGCGGCTTACACGGCGCAGAAGGCGCTGATCGTGCAGATGAAAAAGCTGCTCGCCGCGCATCTGCGCAATCAGGAGGCGCTGGAGATTTCGCAACAGCTCACGCAGCTCGCGGACCGGCAGGCGGTGAATTTGCAGAATGGCATCACGCTCGGGCAGTGGTCGGGCGGGAGGAAGCCGGAGAATTTCGAGGCGGCGATGCAGGCGAATCTGCAAGGGCAGCAGGGCGAGCAGGCGGCGATTGCGGCGGAGGTGAAAATGGCCGCGGAGAAGATCGCGCAGTTTGCCAAAGATCCTGCGAATGCGGAGATGGCGGGGCGCTTTCAAAAGGGGCTGGCCGCGGTGCAGAAGGTGCAGCCGAATGTGGACGCGGCGGCGGAGGCGCTGAAGCAGGGCCAGCTTTTCAAGGCAGTGACGGATGAGAAAACGGCGCGCGATGCGATGCGCAAACTGGCCCGCGAAATCGCGCCGCCGCAGGATCGCGCGGAGGCGCTGCGGGCGGCGGAGCGGGAGCTGGCGAAGATGATCGACGACCAAAAGGAGATCGCGCAGAAGGCGGAGAAGGCGGCGGGGGAAAAGGATTTCGACAAGTGGCTGGACAAGCGGGTGGAGAGCCAGCAGCTCGAGGCGCGGCAGAAGAAGATGACGCGGGAGCAGTTGAAGGCGGAGAAGGGATTGCAGAAGCAGTTTGCCGAGCAGAAGGACGGGCGGAAGGAGGACCTCGCGGCGCTGGAGGACAATCAGGGCGACCTTGCGGGCAAGAGCGATGAGGTGGCGCAGAACCTCGACAAGGACGCGCCCGCCGCCGCGCAGAACTTGAAGGCCGCGCAGGAAAAAATGCAGGAGGCGCGCGCGGCCATGAACGACAAGAACGCCGAGGCCGCCGCGAAGAACGCGAAGGATGCGCTCGGGGCGGTGCAGGCCGCGCAGGCGAAGGTGCAGCAGGAGATCGCCAAGGCTGATGCGGCGGCGGGGAAATCGGGCGACCTGGCAAAAGATTTGGCGCAACTGCAAAAAGACACGCATGACCTCGCCAAGCAGGAGGCCGCCGCCGCGCAGAATCCGGACAAGTCGGGTCAGGCAGCGCTTGCGGACAAGGCCCAGCAGCTCGCGCAGCAGGCCGCGAACGCCGCGCCGCAAGCCGCGCCCGCGATGCAGCAGGCCGCAGCGAACGCGCAGAAAGCGGCGCAGGCGGCGCAGGCGAATCAGCCCGCGCAAGCCGCGGCGGCGCAGCAGGCGGCGGCGCAGAATCTGGCGCAGGCCGAACAGCAAATCGCGCAGGCCGCCGCGGAGGCGCAGGCGGCGCAGCAGGCGCTCGCCGCCGCGCAAAAGGCCGCGGCGGAACTGGCGGAAATCATCATCGCCGAGCAGAAGCTGGAGCTCGACACGGCGAAGGGCGTGGCGCTCGTCGCCGCAAAGAAAGCGAAGGCGGCGGACCAATTCAAAGGCCAGGTCGCGCGGCAGCAGGAGGTGCGGGCGAAGACAACCTCCCTCAAAGCGAATCTGACCCCCGACCTCGCCACTGCCGCGCCCGCGCTCGACGACGCGCGCACCGCGATGGCTGAGGCGGAGACGCAGCTCGACAAACCCGACGGCGAGCGCGCGAAGACCGCAGAGCTGAAGGCGCTCGACGCGCTCTTCCGCGCGCAGAAAGCGCTCGCGCAGGTCGCCGCGGAGGCCCAGGCCGCGCTCGGGCAGCCCGCCGAGCCGAACGCGAACGCCCAGCAGCAGGCGCAGGCGCAGCTCGCCCAGGCGCAGGCAGCGGTGGCGCAGGCGCAGCAGGATTTGCAGAAAGCCGCGGACGCCCAGGCGGCGGGCGAAAAGGCGCAGGCCGCAGGCGATCCCGCTGCCGCCAAGCTGGCCGGCCAGCAGGCCGCGCAGGCCCAGCAAAAAGCCGCCGGCGAACTCGCGCAGGCCGCGCAGAAAGCCGGCCAGGCCGCCGCGCAGGGCACGCCCGGCGATCCCGCCGCGCAGGCCGCCGCCGAACAGGGCGCGCAAGCCGCGGCCGAAGCCGCCGCGCAGGCCGCCGGCCAGAACACCCCGGACGCGCAGGCCCAGGCCGCCGCCGCGGGCCAAGCCCTCGCCCAAGCCCAGGCCGCGATGGCGCAGGCGCAATCCGGCCTCACCGAATCCAGCGCCCCGCCCATGCCCGGCGAAGGCCAGCCCGGTCAGCCCACCGCCCAGGCCAGCGCTCAACCGGGGCAGCCCGGCCAGCTTGGCCAACCTGGCAAGCCCGGCCAGAAACCGGGCAAAGGCGGCAAAAAGCCCGGCCCGCCCGGCGGCACCGCGGGGGCGGAGAAGTATGAGCCCGGCAGCCCCGAGGCCATCCAGCTTGGCTCCCGCACGACGGCGGCAAAAAAAACGTCCTTTGCCGCGCTCCCGCCGCGCGAGCGTGCTGTCATCGAGCAGTCGCAGGCCGAAAAATATCCCGAGGAATTCGGGGCACAGGTCGAGCAGTACCTACTCAACCTCGCCAACGAAAGCGGTGCCAAGAAGTAGGCTCCGCTCGGCGCGTTTCCGCTACGCGCGCTTCCAGATCGGCACGTCCGCCTTCATCCGGTCGATGGCCTCCGCCAAAAAACGCAGCGCCTCGCCGCGGTGCGCGGCGAGGACGCGGACGTAGAGCGAGGCCTCGCCCACGGGCACCCAGCCGAGCCGATGGATGAAGGTGACGGCGGCGCACGAATGCACGGCCTGCAGCGCGGTGAAAATGCGGGCGAGCTGCGTGCGGGCCATCGTTTCGTAAGCCTCGTAGTGCAGCCCGGCGAGCGCGCGCGCGCCTTCGGTTTCGCGGACGAGGCCGGAAAATTCCACGCACGCGCCGACTTCGCGCGAGCGCAGCGCGAGCGGCGGCACGACGATGGCCGCGTCGGTGAAAACGATGTGCGTCTCCATAGAGTCAGCCGCCGCTCACCGGCGGGATGAGCGCGAGTTCCGTGGCCGCGCCGATGGGCGCGTCCCAGTCGGCGTACTCGCCATCGACCGCGACGCGCAGGGCCGCGGGATCCAGCGCCGGAGCCACTCGCGCGAGGATGGCGCGCGGGGTTTCGCCGGGCGCACAGTCGATGGTGCGCTCGTGCCCGCCGAGCAGGTCGCGGGTCTGGGCAAAGGCGAGGAGTTTCACCGGCATGCGGCTCATGTAGGGCGCGGGCGGCGCGGCAGCAAGCGTGCGCGGAGGACGCGGCGCGGGCTTTTACACGCGCTTTTCAACTCTCCCGCGTGGCGCTCATACGGTCGTTACAAACGGCGCGCAGATTGCGCGCATGAAAACAATTCACGCCCTCCCCTTCCTCCTCGCCGCCACGCTCGCCGCCTCCGCCACCCTCCCGCCAAACGACGCCGCCGCCGCCCAACAGCACCGCGCCCGCCGCCACCAGCCGCGCCCGCACCGGCTGCCGCCGTTCCGCGGCCCCGCGCGTTTTGGCGATCCGCTGCCGGGGCTGACCGGCGCGCAAAAGGATGCCTTCACCGCAGGCCTCGATGAGTTTACCAATGTGGAGGATGCGGCCGGCGGGCTCGGGCCGATTTTCAACAACGTCTCCTGCGTGGCCTGCCACAGCGCGCCCGCCACGGGCGGCAGCAGCGTGGAAATAGTCACGCGTTTCGGGCACGCGGCGGGCGGGACCTTTGACCCGCTGGCCGATCTCGGCGGCTCGCTCCTTCAGGACAAAGCGATCGACCCCGACGCGCTCGAGACCGTGCCGCCGGAGGCGAATGCGACCACGCCACGGCAGTCCACGCCGCTCTTCGGACTGGGGCTGATCGAGGCCATCGCGGATGAAACCATTGAGCGCCTGGCCGCGCACCCGGCGCACGACGGCATCACCGGCCACGCCGCGCACATCACGGATATTGCGACCGGCGAGGAGCGGGTCGGGCGCTTCGGCTGGAAGGCGCAGCAGGCCACGCTGCTCGCTTTTTCCGGCGACGCGTATCGCAACGAAATGGGCATCACGAACCGCTTTTTCCCCACGGAAAATGCGCCCAACGGCGACGCCGCCAAGCTGGCCAAATGGGACCAAGTCGCCGACCCCGAGGACGAGGTGGACCAGGCGACCGGCCGCGGGGACATCGACGTGGTGGCTGACTTCATGCGGCTGCTCGGCCCACCGCCGCAAAAGCCCGCCTCGCCCGCCGCGATCTCGGGCGCGGGCGTCTTCCGGCAGCTCGGCTGCGACGGGTGCCACACCCCCGTGCTCACCACCGGACGCCATGACATTCCCGCGCTCAATCTCCGGCCCGTGCCGCTTTTCTCCGACCTCCTGCTGCACGACATGGGCGCGCTCGGCGACGGCATCGCCCAGGCCGACGCCGGCCCGCGCGACCTGCGCACCGCGCCGCTCTGGGGCCTGCGCGCCAGCGCGCCGTACCTGCACGACGGCCGCGCCGCGACCATCGACGCCGCCATCCGCGCGCACGACGGCGAGGCCGCCAATCCGCGCGCCCGCTACCTCCGCCTCCGCGAGCAGCAGCGCCGGCAGTTGCTGGAATTTCTTGGCACGATCTGACGCTTTCGGCGCTCGCCAAGACCGCGCGGCGCGGTGCAGTTTCCCGGCATGAAACCCCTCGCCCTCCTCGCCACCCTCATGCTCACCGCCACCGTCGCCGCTTCCGCCGCGGAAAAAGACGCGCGCATTTACCTGATCTCCAGCATCACCGCCAAGCCCGGCAAGCTGGACGAAATCCACGCCATCATCCGCGACCGCCTGATGCCGCCGCTGGCCAAGCTCGGGCTGCCCACGCTCGGCGTTTTCGTGCCGGTGGAAAACGGCGCGGGCAAAATCATCAGCGTATCCGCCTTTGCCAGCCCGGAAGCGGCGGAAAAATTCAAGGACGCCGCGGACAACGACGCCGACCTCAAGGCCGGCCTGGCCCAGTTCCACGAGCTCACCGACGACGCGCAAAAGGAACCGCCGCGCGTGCTGATGGCGACAGATTTTTCCCCCGCAGTGACGGTGGCCGCGGGCAAAGCGGCGCGCGTTTTCGAGCTGCGCACCTACACCACCACGCCCGGCAATCTCCCGCTGCTGCACGCGCGTTTCCGCGACCACACGCTCGCGCTTTTCGCGAAGCACGGCATGACGAACCTCTGGTACTGGCAGCCCGTGCCGCAGCAAAATGACGCCGACCGCACGCTCGTCTATCTCCTCAGCCACGCGAGCGTGGATGCGGCCAAAGCGTCCTTCGACGCCTTTCGCAACGACCCCGATTGGATCGCCGCGAAAAAGGCCAGCGAGGAAAAAGGCGGCGGCTCGCTGACCACGCCGGACGGCGTGAAATCGGTCTTCCTGAAAGCGACCGACTACTCGCCGCTGAAATAGGCGCTTTGGTTTTTCGTGTGCGCGGAGTTACACACGCACACCCCAATGAGACTCCTCCCCGTCCTCGCCGCCGCCTGCACTTTCACCGCGCTGCTCCGTGCCGCCGAGCTTGCGCCGGACACGATCAAATTCAACGGCCTGCCGCCCGACCGCGCCGCGCAGGAGGCCACGCTCCCGCCGGGTTTTGCGATGAAACTTTTCGCGGGCGAGCCCGACATCGTGCAGCCCATCGCATTTTGCCTCGATGACCGCGCGCGGCTGTGGGTCGTGGAAAGCCACACTTATCCGCAGCGGGCGAAGGACGGCGAGGGCCGCGACCGCATTTTGGTTTTCGAGGACACGGACGGCGACGGGCATTTCGACAAGCGCACCGTTTTCATCGAGGGGCTGAATCTCGTGAGCGGGATCGAAGTTGGCTTTGGCGGCGTGTTTGTCGGTGCCGCGCCGCAGTTGCTTTTCGTCCCCATGCAGGACGGCGACGCGCCGAAGCCCGCGGGCGAACCTAAAGTACTGCTCGATGGCTGGGGTTTGGAAGACACGCACGAGACGCTGAACACCTTTGCGTGGGGGCCGGACGGCTGGCTCTACGGCTGCCACGGCGTCTTCACGAAAAGCAAAGTCGGCAAGCCCGGCACGCCCGCCGAAGCCCGCGTGAAAATTGACGCCGGCGTGTGGCGCTACCAGCCGGTGCGCGGCGAGTTTGAGGGCTTCTCCGAGGGCACGAGCAATCCGTGGGGCATTGACTTCGACGCGCGTGGCCAGTGCATCGTCGAGGCCTGCGTCATCCCGCATCTTTACCACATGATCCAGGGCGGACGCTCCGAGCGCCAGGCCGGCCCGCACGCAAATCCCTACACCTACGACGATCTCAAAACGATCGCCGACCACCGCCACTATCTCGGCGACAAAGGCCCGCACGCGGGAAACGGCAAAAGCGACGCCGCGGGCGGCGGCCACGCGCACGCCGGGCTGCTCATCTATCAGGGCGAGTCGTGGCCCGAGCCGTTTCGCGGGAAGTATTTCATGAACAACATCCACGGCGCGCGCATCAACATGGACGTGCCGGAGCAGGCGGGCAGCGGCCTCGTCGCGCATCACGGCGCGGACTTCATCAGCTTCAACGACTCGTGGAGCCAGATCCTCAACCTGCTGCCCGACCAGGACGGCTCCGTCTTCATGATCGACTGGTACGACAAACAGCAGTGCCACCGCCCCCAGCCCGAGGCGCATGACCAAAGCAACGGCCGCATTTTCAAAGTCGTCTACAACGGGCAGAAAACCACGCCCGTCGATCTCGCGAAAAAGACCAACGACGAGTTGGCCGTGCTGGCCACCGGGAAAAACGAATGGCTTTCCCGCCACTCCCGCCGGCTCCTGCAAGAGCGCGCCCAAACCAAACCGCTCGCGCTCCCCGCGCTCGCCACCGCCGCCCGCGACGCCGCGCCGCGCGAAGCCTTGCGCGCGCTCTGGACGCTGCACGCGACCGGTGGCCTGACCGAGCCGCTGCTCCTCGAAGCCCTCGCGGGAAAACCCGGACGCGAAGATGTCGCCGCGTGGGCCATCCAGCTCGCCTGCGAGCGCCCGCCCACCGCCCCGGTGCTCGCGCGCCTCGCCAAGCTCGCGAACGAAACTGCCTCACCCGTCGTCCGCCTTTACCTCGCGAGCGCCGCGCAGCGCCTGCCCGTCGAGCAGCGCCTGCCGATTCTCGAACCGCTGCTCACCCGCACCGAGGACGCGAAAGACATCAACCTCCCGCTCATGGAGTGGTATGCGCTCGAACCCGTCGTCGCCAAAGACCCCGCCGCTGCCGCGGAATTGCTCGGCAAGGTCAAGCTCCCGAAAGTCGGCGAGTTCATCGCCCGCCGCATGGCCGCGACCGCGAAATAAGCTGCGCCGCGCTGCCTACCCGCAGCTCTGTTCCACCCACCGCAGATACGCCGGCAGCCCGTCGGCAATCCGCAGCGCCATTACTTCCGGCACTTGGTACGGATGCAGCGCCCGCAGTCGCGTCTCAAACGCCGGGTAACTCCCGATCACCGTCTTGAAAACCACCAGCACCTCCGCACCCGCCTCCACTTTTCCCTCCCACCGATAGACTGACTCCACGCCCGGCACGATGTTCCCGCACGCCGCCAGCCTTTCCTCCACCAGCGTGCGCGCCGCCATGCGGGCCGTTTCGAGATCGGGCCACGTCGTGAAAACGGTGAGCACCTCTTCGGCCATGGCCGTCTAGGCGAGCGCGGGCACCGCCGCCTGCTGCCGCACGATCCACCCGCCGCCCACCACTTCATCCCCGCGATAACACACCGCCGCCTGCCCCGGCGTCACCGCCCGCTGCGGCGTGTGCAGACGCACCCGCGCCTCGCCATTTTCACCGGGGAAAACCGTCGCCGCCGCGCCCGGATGCGCGTAGCGGATTTTCACCGTCACCTCGAAAGGCTCCGTCGCAGCGCCGTGCCACAGGCAGTGGTCGATCGTGAATTCCCCAGTCACCAAATCCTCCGCCTCGCCCACGGTCACCCGGCTCGTGGCCGGATCAATGT
>JANPHJ010000029.1:0-11596 GCA_031424395.1 Chthoniobacter sp. | reverse complement strand
GGCGAGGTCGTGGAGGTAGCGGGAGGCGGAGACGCGGTTGCCGAGGCCGGCTTCCTCGAGGTGGCGGATTTTGCAGTAGGGGCGGACGAAGAGCTGCTCGATGAGTTCCTTGGAAAAGGTGCGCTTGGGCAGCTTGAGCCGTCCTTCCTCGACGAGGCGCGTAAGCAGGTCGCCGATGGCCTCGATTTTCAGCACGGTGGTCTCGGCGGTCGTCTCGACGGCGCGGAGGACGTAGAGAATCCACGGCTCCCAGGCGCCGGTCTCGGTCACGTCGCGGAGGTGGCGGTAGTAGTGGTTTTTGTTTTCGATGATGTAGCGGCTGAGGAAAAGGATGGGCTGTTCGAGCAGGCGCTGCTGGAGGAGGAAAAGGATGAGCAGGATGCGCCCGGTGCGACCGTTGCCATCGGAGAAGGGGTGGATGGCCTCGAACTGGTAGTGGAGCACGGCGAGCTTCACCAGCGGGTCGAGGTCGTCCTCGGGGGTGTTGATGAACTGCTCCAGGTTTGCCATCAGGGCGCGGATGCGTTTCGCGCCGTCGGGCGGCGTATAGACGATTTCGCCGGTGCTGCGGTTGAGCAGGTTCGCGCCGGGATGCGCGCGGATGCCAGGCACGTCGGCCTTGATCATGCGGACGATTTCGATGGTGAGGTCGGCGGACAGCGGGCGGTGGTCGCGCAGCGCGGCGGCCCCGTGCCAGAGCGCTTCGTTGTAGTGGAGCACCTCCTTGGCGTGCGGGCTCACATCCGGGGAATCCGCGCTCAGGCCGCGATACAGCTCGTCGCTCGTGGTGAAGATATTCTCGATCTCGGAACTCGCCCGCGCTTCCTGGATGGCGAGGTTGTTGAGCAGGATCGAGGCGTTCGGCACCGTCCGCGTGCGGCCTTTCAGCTCGGCCAGGCTGCGGCTGGCGCGGATGGCGGCCTTCAAAACCGCGGGAGTTTCGAGGTGCGCCGCGGGCGGGAGCAGGGGGAGGTCGTTGTAGGGCGTGGTGCGGTCAAACATGCGCAGGGCATGCACACGTAGTGGGGAACGTGTTCACGAAACAGGATATTTTGCGCATGAGCGGGCCGACGTGTGCAACTCGTGCACATGGTCGGCGGCTAGGCTCCGGGGGGAAATCATCGCCGCAGCTCGCCGCGCAGTTTTTCCAGTCCCGCGAGGTTGTCGCGCAGGGCGTCCTCGGCGTCGAGTTGCGCGCGGTCGCCGACGATGCCGACGGGCCCTTGCCAGCCGCTCTCGCGCACCACGCGGAGCATCCAGCTCTCCTCCGTGCCCGTGCCGATGGTGATGGTACCGCGGCCGAGACGGTCGCCGTCGGGCACCATGCCGTTGATGTTGAGCGCTAGGAGGTGCGGCTGCATTTTCGGCCAGAGGTCGGGGAAGCGGGCGATCTCCCCGTGGCCGTGGTGAAAGTTATAGGCGAGGCCCACATTCGGCAGCGCGAGTTTGGCGAGGATCGCGAGCTGGTTCTCCGGCTCGCCAAACCAGCCGCCGTGATTGTAGAGCCCGACCTTCAGCCCGAGCTGCGCCGCAGCCTCCGCGATGGGCCGCAGCCGCGCACACTCCTGCTCCACGCGCTGCGCCTGCTCTTCGGGCGATTTCACCGGCCCGCCGCCGCCCATGACCCAGAGCTGCGGATGCACGCCGTGCCGCGCGATCACGGCGAGGATGTTGCGCGCCTCGTCGTTCAGCACCGTGGGAAACCACCACGCCGTCAGCTCGAGGCCGTGCTTTTTCAAGGCGTCCAGTTCCGCGTCGAAAGTCGGGATGTGCTCGGCGCGATAGTCGTAGGCGAGCCGTTTGATCCCGAGCCGCTCCAGCATCGCTGCGCGCTCCTCCGGCCCGCGTTTCTTCGTGTCGAAAGGCACGATGCACCACGCCACGAGATTCTCGGGAGCGAAAATGTCCGCCGCCGCTTCGCTCCACCGGCCTGGTTCGCGGGTGCCTTTGCCGGTGCGCTTCGTGAGCGCGTCGCCCAGGTCTTCGCGCGCGGCTTCGGCGAGGGCTTCGAGGCGCTGCACGACTTCGGGATTCTGCTCGGCCACGTTCTTCGTTTCGCCGAGGTCGTCGGTGAGGTTGTAAAGCTCATGCCCCACTGACTGCATCCGGTATTTGCCCGGCGTGCCGGCTTTGCCCGGCTCCTGGCCCTGCATGGTGCGGGACTGGTGCGGGAAGAAAAGTTTCCACGCGCCGCTGCGCACGGCCTGGAGCGCATTGGTGTCGTAATAGAAAAAATACGCGTCGTGCGGATTCTTCGCACCCGCTTCGCCGGTGAAGAGCGGCCAGATGTCCAGCCCGTCGATCTGGTGCGCCGGCAGTGCCGCGCCGATGAGCCGCGCGACGGTGGGCAAAACGTCGATCGTCATCGCTGGCTCCGCGCACACGCTGCCGGCGGGGATTTTCCCCGGCCAGCGCGCGATGAACGGCTCGCGATGGCCGCCGTCAAAGCTCGTCCCTTTCCCCTCGCGCAGCGGCCCGGCGGAGCCGGAATGGTTACCGTAGCTGAGCCACGGGCCATTGTCCGACGTGAAGATGACCAGCGTGTTTTCATCGAGCCCGTTGCGCTTGATCGCGGCGAGGATTTGGCCCACGGCCCAGTCGATTTCCATGATGACATCGCCATACAGCCCGCGCTCGGATTTGCCGCGGAATTTGTCGCTCACATGCAGCGGGACGTGCGGCATGTTCGGCGTCACGTAGAGGAAAAACGGCTGCTCTTTGTGCCGCTCGATAAAGCTCACCGCGTGCTCCGCGTACTGCGTAGTGAGCTGCTCCTGATCCTCGTGCGTGAGTCCGACTTTCACTTGCCTTTCACCCTCATAAAGCGGCAGCGGCGGAAACTTTGACTCCGGATGCTGCGGCCACATGTCATTCGAGTACGGCAGCCCGAACCACTCATCGAAACCATGCCGTGTGGGCAGAAACTGCGGCCGGTCGCCGAGGTGCCATTTGCCAAAGCTCGCCGTCGCATACCCGCGCGATTTTGCGAGCTGCGCCAGCGTCACCTCGCCATCGCTCAATCCGATTTTTGAATTTGGCGGCAGCGCGCCGTGAATGCCGATGCGGTTCGGATAGCACCCCGTCAGCAGGGCCGCCCGCGACGCCGAGCACACCGCCTGCGCCGCATGCCAGTCCGTGAACCGCCGCCCCTCCCGCCCCATCCGGTCGAGGTGCGGCGTGGTGAAACTCTTCGCCCCAAACACGCCCACATCCGCATAGCCCTGATCGTCGGTGAAAATGATGACGACGTTCGGCCGCCCCGTGTCGGCAAAGGCGGATGCGGCGGCGAGCGAGACGGCCGTGAGGAGAGCGGGGAGAAATCGCATGGCGGTCTTTTACGCGCCGCCGCTCGCCGGCCCGAGAAAAAAGCGCCCGCGCCCGGCGTGCGCAGAGTTTTTACTGCCGCCGCCAGCCAGAGCGCTCAGAGGAGAAACGCCGTGGCGCCCGCGATGGCCCCGGCCAGGCCGAGGGCGAGGCCGGCACCAGATGGCGCGCCAGTGGGAGAGGATGGCGACGGAGCAGATGACCACGGCGATTTGCAGCATCAGCGAGGCGAGGTCGCAGCGGTCGTTGGTCTTCGAGTCGTGCGCGGCCTGCTTTTGCAAATCTTCCGCCTGCTTTTTGATGCCCGCCTTCTCCTGTTCGTAACGCGTGGCGTCGTCGCGCAGCCGGGCGATTTCCTTCGCGCGGGCCTCGTCGGGCGCGGCGCCGCTAAGCGCGCCTAGGAGTTCGCCGTGTATCGTAGCCATCTGCCCCTTGACGGCTTTGGCCTGATACCAGCCCCATTGGTTCGACGCCTCGTTGGTCTCGATGATCGAGCTGGTCTTGGCGTTGTCGCCGAGGTTGCCGACTAGCGACATGATCACCGCGAGGACGGCGATGCTGATGGCGACGCGCTTTCAAACGGGTCGGTCGCTTCGGGAATTTCGGGAGTGTCGGCCATGCGCGTGTGCTACCTGCGCCGCGCGAAAATGCCAAGCCCGCGCGCCTTCCCATTGGCAAGCCCGGCTGTTTCCGCTTGAACCAAGCGGATGCCTCCACCTTCCGCGCCCGCCTTTCACGACCGTGAAAACGCGGACGTGAGCCGCGGCGAAAGGCTGCTGGCCGCAGCGCTCCTGCTCGCCGCGCTGGCGCTGCGCTGCTTCTACATCTTCCGCTATCGCTACGACAGCGACGAGCCGCAGCACCTGCACACGACGTGGGGCTGGACGCAGGGGCTGCTCCAGTACCGCGATTTTTTCGACAACCACACACCACTTTTCCACCTGCTTTTCTCACCCCTCGTCGCCGCGCTCGGCGAGCGCGCGGACATCCTCGACTTCATGCGGTTCGCCATCGTGCCGCTGTGGTTCGTCTGCCTGTGGTGCGTTTGGAAAATTGGCCGCACGCTCTTTTCCCCCCGCGCCGGGCTGTGGGCGGCGGTCTTTATTGCGCTGCTGCCGTGGTGGTTTTTCCCCGCGCTGGAATACCGCACGGACAATCTCTGGACCCCGCTCTGGCTCGGTGCTTTGACCGTGCTCGTGACCGGGCGGATGTCGTGCGGGCGCGGCTTCGCGGGCGGGGTGTTGCTCGGGCTGTGCTTTTGCGCGTCGATGAAAACGACGGTGCTTTTCGGAGCGTCATCCATCGCCGCGCTGGCCGCGCCGCAGCTCGTGGCGCGCGGTTTTTCGCTGCGCGAAACGGGGCGCAGCCTGCGCGCGGCGTGGCCGGTGGTGGCGGGCGCGCTGCTCGCGCCGGCGGCACTGGGCGCGTTCTTTGCGGCGCAGGGCGCGTGGGCGGAATTCTACTACGGCGTGATCGGGCACAACATCCTGCCCGGCGTGGATGCGAAAAATCATCCCGCTTATCTGCGGCTCATCTTTCCGCTCGCGCTGCCCTTTTTCGGCTGCGCCGGCTACCACCTCGGGCGGCAGGCGCCGGACCGCGCGCTGGCGGAGCGGCGCGTGTTCCTCTTCCTCGTGGCGGGACTGTACTACACGGCGCTCTATAGTTTTTGGACGCTGCTTACGCGGCAGGATTTTCTGCCGTTCTATCCCGTCGTCGCGCTCGTGGTCGCGCCGCTGGTGCTGTGGGCGGCGGACACGCTGGGGCGTCCGGTGTGGGTGCTGACGGGGCTCGGCGTGGTGGAGATCGCGCTCCTCCTCGGCGGGCGTCCGCCGTGGATCGACGGCACGCAGCGCGAGCGCGAAATCCTGCGCGACACGCTGCGGCTGACGCGGCCCGGCGAGTGGGTCATGGACTTCAAAGGGGAGTGCGTTTTCCGCCGGCGGGCCTTTCGCTGGGTCACGGAGCCCCTCACTTTTGTCCGGCTGCGGCGCGGGACGATTGCCGACACGGTCGCCGCCGATTTGCTGGCCAAGCAGGTCTTCGTCGCCCTCAATCAGAACCGCTGGTACCCGAAGGCCGGAGCCGCCTTTATCGCCGAAAACTATCTCCCCGTCGGCCATCTCCGCGTCGCGGGAAAAGTCATCGCGCATGAGCCGGCCGCCGCCGGTGCGCCCGTCGTTTTCCAAGTCGCCGTGCCCGCGCCCTACGTGCTGTGGGACGGGCGCCAGCCCGTCGCCGGCACGCTCGACGGCACGGCCTACGACGGCCCGCGCGCCCTCGCCGCCGGCCCGCACGAATTCCGCCCCGCGGAAACCCACGCCCGCCTCGCGCTCCTGTGGGCGCGGGCCGCGGCGGCCGGCTGCACGCCCGAGGTGGAGCAGCCGGAGTGGGAGTATTTTCGCTAGGCCAAGCCGCAGTCACGGTGAAGTTCTGACGCGGGCGCGGGCGAGATGACGGTTGCCGGTTTTTTCAAACCGCAACTACATTCCCGCTCGCCATGCCACACCCCGCATTTTTCACCGCGCTCAGCCTTGCCGTTGCCGCGACGGCGCATGCCGGCGAACCGCCACTGCCGGCGACCGTCGATTTCAACCGCGACGTGCGGCCGATCCTTTCGGACAATTGTTTCAAGTGCCACGGCTTCGACCCAGGCACCCGCAAGGCCGGACGCCGCCTCGACACCCGCGAAGGCGCGCTCGCGGAAAAGGACGGCGTGCGCGCCGTGGTGCCGGGCAAGCTCGACGAGAGCGACGCCCATGTGCGCATCCACTCGGACGACAAAGACGAGCAAATGCCGCCACCGAAGAGCGGGAAAAAGCTTACCCCCGCGCAGATTGCGATGCTGGATAAATGGATCGCGCAGGGCGCGCCGTACGCGGTGCATTGGGCGTTCGTAAAACCGGTGCAGGCGACGCCGCCGAAAGCCAGGAATCCAATCGACGCCTTCGTCCTCGCGCGCCTCGAAAAGGAAAAGCTCACCCCCGCACCCGAGGCCGAGAAATACACGCTCTGCCGCCGACTTTACCTCGACCTCATCGGCCTGCCGCCGACGCCGGAGGAAGCGGACGCCTTTGTGGGCGATGCGTCGCCCGACGCCTACGAAAAGCTCGTGGACCGACTGCTCGCCTCACCGCACTACGGGGAGCGCTGGACGCGGCGCTGGCTCGATCTCGCGCGCTACGCGGACACGAACGGTTACGAAAAAGACCGCGAACGCTCGATCTGGCCGTATCGCGACTGGGTCATCGGCGCGCTCAATGCGGGGCTGCCGTTCGACCAGTTCACCATCGAGCAAATCGCCGGCGACCTGCTGCCCAACGCGACGCGCGATCAGCGCATTGCGACCGGCTTTCACCGCAACACGATGCTCAACGAGGAGGGCGGCATCGACCCGCTGGAGTTCCGCTTTCTCGCCACCGTCGATCGCGTGGGCACGACCGCCGCGACGTGGCTCGGCCACACCGTGCAGTGCGCGCAATGCCACACGCACAAGTATGACCCGATCCCGCACCGCGAGTATTACCAGTTCATGGCGTGCCTCGATAACGCCGACGAGCCCGACCTCGATCTCCCCGCGCCCGACGCCGCCGCGCAGGAAAAAGCGCGCGCGGAAAAACTGGCGAAACGGCTCGCGGAATTGCCGGACAAATTTCCCATCGAAACCGGCGCGCAATGGGAGCCGCTGAAGCCCGTCCGCATTGAAACCACGAGCGGTGAACAGCCGAAACTGCTCGACGACGGCTCCGCACTTTTCACCGCGCCGGGCGCGGAAAAGGACTCCTACACCTTCACCGTCGAGCCCAGCGCCGCGAGCGTGGGCCAGCTCCGCCTCGACGCGCTCGCCGACGCCTCGCTGCCCGCTGGCGGGCCGGGGCGCGTCGCGCACGGCAACTTTGTCCTCACCGAAATCACCCTCACCGCCGCGCCGAAAAACGCGCCCGCGCAGACACAGCCGGTGAAGCTAGTTCGCGCAGAGGCCGACGCAGCGCAGCCGAATTTTCCAGTCGAGCATGCCATCGACGGCCAGCCCGGCACTGGCTGGGCCATCCAAACGGAAGGCAAATGGAACGTGTCCCGCACGGCGACCTTCACCTTCGAGAAACCCGTCGCCTTCCCCGGCGGCACGCGCCTGACCGTGAAGCTGGAGCAGCAATACGGTAAGCAGCACACCATCGGCCGCGTGCGGCTGAGCGTGCCCGCGGTGGCGACGGATGCACGGCCCGTCGAAGCGCGGCGGCGCGAGGCCGTGGAGAAAAAATTCGCCGAGTGGCTGGCGCGTGAACGGGCGCGGACTGTGGCGTGGACGCCGCTGCGGCCCGTCGAGGCGAAGTCGAATTCGCAGCTGCTCACGGTGCAGAAAGACGCGTCCATTTTTGCCAGCGGCGACATCACCAAGACCGACACCTACGAGCTGAAATTCGCCAACGCCCCGCGCGGCATTACCGCGCTGCGGCTCGAGGTTTTGCCCGACGACCGGCTGCCCGGCCACGGCCCTGGCATGGCCTATTACGAAGGGCCGAAGGGCGATTTTTTCCTCGGCGAATTCCAGCTCACCGCCGACGGCCAGCCGGTGAAATTCGCGCGCGCAACCGACAGCTTTTCGAAGAACGCGATGGGCGGTAATCCCGCGACCGCCGCCCTCGCCATCGACGGCGACCCGCAGACCGGTTGGAGCACGCACGACGGCGAGGGCGCGGCGCACGAGGCCGTTTTCGTCCCCGCCGCGCCGCTCGCGCAGCCCGGCACACTCGCGCTGAAGATGCTCTTTGGCCGCCACTACGCCTGCTCGCTCGGGCGCTTCCGTATTTCCGTGACCACCGACCCGCGCGCCGCGGAAGCCCGCGAAATGCCCGACGACATCGAGCAACTCCTGCTCGTCGCCGACGCCAAACTCACGCCGTCGCAGCGCGGAAAATTGCGCGAACAATTCCTCCTCGCCGCACCCGAACTCGCCGCCGCGCGCAAGGAAATCGACGAGCTGCGCAAGCCGCTCAAGCACACCACCACGCTCGTCCTGCGCGAGCGTCCGCCGGAAAATCCGCGCGCGACTTTCCTCCACCACCGCGGCGAATGGCTCCAGCCCAAGGAGCGCGTCGAGCCCGGCGTGCTCTCGGTGGTCGGCGCCTGGCCCGCCGGTGCGCCGCACAACCGGCTTGGCTTTGCGCGCTGGCTCGTCTCGCCGGAAAATCCGCTCACCGCCCGCGTTGTGATGAACCGCGAATGGGCCGCGTTTTTCGGGCGCGGCATCGTCCGCACCACCGGCGATTTCGGTTTTCAAGGCGACCCGCCCACGCACCCCGAGCTGCTCGACTGGCTCGCCGTCGAATTTATGAAACGCGGCTGGTCGGTGAAGCAAATGCACAAGCTCATCGTCACGAGCGCGACCTACCGCCAGTCCTCCGCGAGCACGCCCGACCGCCTCGCCAAAGACCCCGACAACCGCCTGCTCTCCCACGGCCCGCGCTTCCGTCTCGAAGCCGAGATTGTCCGCGACTCCGCCCTGCGCGCCAGCGGCCTGCTCGCGGAAAAAATCGGCGGCCCCAGCGTGCGTCCGCCGCAGCCCGACGGCGTGACCGAAGCCGCTTACGGTTCGCCGAAGTGGAACGCCAGCACCGGCCCCGACCGCTCCCGCCGCAGCCTCTACACCTTCGCCAAACGCACCGCGCCGTTCGCCCTCTACAACACCTTCGACGCTCCCACCGGCGAAGCCTGCATCGCCCGCCGCGACGTCTCCAACACCCCGCTCCAAGCCCTCGCCCTGCTCAACGACGTCGTCTTCCTCGAAGCCGCCCAAGCCCTCGGCAAAACCCTCGCCACCCAACCCGGCTCCATCGAAGAACGCATCCGCACCTCCTTCCGCCGCATCCTCACCCGCCCGCCCACGGACGACGAAACCGCGACGCTCGCCAAGTTTTTCACCACGCAAAAAGCCCGCTTCACCACCGGCGAACTCGACGCCAGAGCCCTCGCCCCTGACGCCCCCGGTGACGCGAACGAACGCGCCGCCTGGACCGCCCTCGCCCGCGCCCTTTTCAACCTCGACGAAGCCATCACCCGAAGCTGACGCGGTGCGCTTAGCGTTGGAGAAAAGATTTACTTGGCTCGGTGCGGGGCGACCATCCAATCCCAAGTCGGAATCTGCCTGCCATCCCGCAATGTTATACCATAAGGATGCATCGGATGAATTCCGTCGAAAGCCTTCTCGCGGACCATTACGGAAGTCAGACCCGCCTCCTCGACCGTTGTCACCTCGTCTGTCTGCGAAACGGCATCGCCGTTTAGATCAATCCAGACCGCCATCCCTTTAAGTTCGGAGCCCGACAATACCCCATCCGCATTGTCGTCCAGCGCGGCCAAGGCTCGATAACCATTCTGCCAGGGAATGCCAAAAGTGTAGGTGCCAAACATCTGTCGCGCAGAAGTAATCCGTCCGGTGTGTTGAGGATCCCAAACCAAAAAACAAGTTGTCGCTTGCACCCATGGCCATCGCTCATCGCCTCCATAGCCGCTGAGGTCAAAGCTGACATTTGCTTCCCGGGCGATGAGGTAAGCCATGCTGGGAACCGGGGCGAACGAGAAAATAACGGGTGAGATCAAACCCGGATTTTTCCTGTCGAATTCCGTGCGCTTCGCCAGTCCGGACTTCACGACTCGCACGAATGCCTGCTCTTCCTTCGAGAGGACCGCGCCGTCTCGCATAGCGACACGGAGGAATGCCTTTCCAGCTTCCGGATAGATTGTGTAGTCCATCTCTCGGACACTGATTGGCTCTCCGGTAAGCATTCGGTCTGCCAGTTTCTGCCAGTCATGGTCGGGCGGAGCCGCCAAAGTAAAGGCGTGCCTATACAGGTCGCGGATTTCCTTCGCAGGGAGACGAACGAGGGTCGGTGGCAGTTTCGTTATTTTTTCCCGGCTCAACGTCCGGTCCAAATCCTCGGCAAAGTTGGCGAGCCCAAGTGGATAGAGACACCCCTGTGGGTCGCGGCGCATCGCGTCACGGAAGTTTTTCAATGCCTTATCTGCATGGTCAAGGCGGTCGCTCCACTTCAGGCTGGTATTCGGCACCCATTCCGTACGCTTCATCTCCTGCTCATAGGCCCGGACCAACCGACTGAAATCCTGCTCCACCTGTGTTCCCCTCACGATTGTTACTCCTTCCAGGCCCAATTTCTTTGAAGCCCGCAAGATCGCTTCATTGTACCTTGCGGCATCAACGTCAGCGAAAGGATCCTGCGGCATTGCAGGCTTTCCAGTCGATTCCCTAGTTTCTCCACCTGTCACCGGCAGAGCCTCGCAGCCGCGTAAGAACGCCATTTGATGAATGCGCCCGATAATGTAGTAACCCTCGGCGTCTTCGGGATTCTTGGTGATAAATGCCTCCGCATTCTCGAGAAGGCGTTCCAAGGGAACACCCGTTGGTGCTGGAATGCGGGCATACACCGTCGGCATGGAAGAAAACGAAAGCAGCGCAAGGACTATCGCCATTGCCACGAACCGGCGAAAACTTGCCGAGACGAGATAGGACAGGACACGAGAAGGAATCACTTCAACTTGGATGGCTTCTAATCTCATTCTGCGTTCAGCCTGCTACGTTACGACTTGGATGGCGAGATTTACGAATTGCGGGAGGATCGTTGAGCATTTTAATCCTCGTGACGAAACTGCGGGCTTCGTCTGGGCGGTTGGGTGGGGAAGCTGTGCTTCGCGGTCAACGGTAGGCGGGCGCGAAGAATTCGACAACATCCGGGCGATCCGTAGGGTTGTCGCCGCAACGCCGCGCCATGTCTCCCTTTCACCAGCATTGTCAGCACGTCACCCGCCGCCATTTCCTCCGCGACTGCGGAGTGGGCTTGGGAAAAATCGCGCTCGCCGGCCTGCTCACGGATGCGCTGGGAAGCCGCGCCGATGCAGCATCCGCGGCGCATCCGCTCGCGCCGCGCGCGCCGCATTTTCCGGCGAAGGCGAAACGGGTCATCCATCTCTTCATGGCCGGGGCGCCGAGCCAGCTCGATCTTTTCGACTACAAGCCGGAGCTGGCGAAGCTGGAGGGGAAGCCGCTGCCGCCGTCGGTCATCGGCGGGCAGCGGTATGCGTTCATCCGGCCGGATGCGGCGGTGCTGGGGCCGCGGTTCAAGTTTGCGAAGCACGGGCAGAGCGGGGCGGAACTTTCGGAGATGCTGCCGCATCTGGCGAAAATCGTGGACGACATCTGCCTCATCAAGTCGGTGAGCACGGATCAGTTCAACCACGCGCCGGCGCAGATTTTCTT
>JANPHJ010000028.1:0-10966 GCA_031424395.1 Chthoniobacter sp. | reverse complement strand
GCTGAAAAGTGTGGACGGTCTGCTCAATGGCACGGCCCTCCGCGCGGGCACCACGGTGGATGCGACGCTGGACGACAAGATCGTCTTTCACAACGACTCCGAGCTGCCGCTCAACGACCTCCGGCGGCGCGCACGGGCGCTCGGCGGGCGCTTCCAGCTCAAGGCCTACAAGACCGGCTACCTCGTCTCGAACAATCCCTCGCTGCTCGACACCGACGACATCCTGCTCTCCCCCGGCACCAGCGGCGAAGTGCTGCTGAAAATCCTCTGCGACTACGAAAACCGCGTCGGCAAACTCGAGGTGCTGCAGGCCGACCGGCCCGTCTTCGTCGGGGATTTTCCGGTGAAAGGCAGCGCCGTTTTGCACGATGGCGACACCATCCGCATCGACACCGGCCAGGTGCTGCGCTGCGACTTCGCCAACCGCATCATCGAGGAAGAGCGCAACATCATCTCCTCCCTCGAAGTGCGCGACGTCTCGCACCAGTTCCGCCGCAGCCAACCCGCCATGGACAGCATCTCCTTCGCCGTGAACCGCGGCGAAATGGTCTGCGTCATGGGGGCCAGCGGCTCGGGCAAATCCACCATGCTGCGCTGCATCGCCGGCCAGCTCCAGCCCACCCAGGGCGACATCCTGCTCAACGGCCAGTCCCTCTACGCCAGCGTCGATGCGCTGAAACATTTCATCAGCTACATCCCGCAGGACGACGCCTTCGACGACCACCTCACCATCGAGGAAAACATGGCCTTTGCCGCTGCCATCCGCTCGCCCCACCTCTCGCGTCGCGACCGCGCGCGCCGCATCGAGGGCAAGCTCACCGAACTCGGACTCAGCGAGCGGCGCGGCAACATCGTCGGCACTGCCGTAAAAAAGACCCTCTCGGGCGGCGAGCGCAAACGGCTCAACATCGGCCTCGACATGATCTCCAGCGCCGACGTGTTCCTTTTCGACGAGCCCACCAGCGGCCTCAGCTCGAAGGACAGCGAGCACGTCATCGAGATCATCCGCTCGATGGCCCACAACAAGATCGTCCTCGTCACCATCCACCAGCCGACCTCGAAACTTTTCCAGATGTTTTCGAAAGCGCTGCTGCTCGACAAAGGCGGGCGCATGGTCTTCTTCGGCACGCCCACCGAGATGCTGCAATACTTTGCCAGCGCCGAGCACCAGCAGCACTTCGGCACCGAACTAGGCGGCTGCCCCGCCTGCGGCACCACCCGGCCCGAGTTCATCTTCGACGTGCTGGAAACCCCCCTGCGCGACCTCTCCGGCGACGTCATCTACGAGGACAATGTGCAAGGCCACCTCGTCCCCGCGCGCCGTTTTTCCCCCGACTACTGGCGCGACAAATACGAGAGCTTCCGCCTCCTCCAGGACGTCAAGCAGGTCAACGTTCGCAAGCCTGCGCCCGCGCCCGCCCCGCTCCCCGCCGCCGACGCCTCGCTCCGCACCCGCAACCCCATCCGCTGGCACGACGAGTGGACCCAGTTCCGCACCCTCATGCGCCGCGCCTTTATGTCCAAAGTGCGCAACCGCGGCAACCTCTTCATCACCCTGCTCGTCGCCCCGGCCCTCGCCGCGCTCATCGGCTGGGCGCTCTACTTCACCGACGACGCCTCGGGCCGCTACCACTTCGCCAGCGCCTTTCACATCCCCACCTACATCTTCATCAGCCTCCTCGTGGCCATGTTCCTGGCGCTGATGAACAGCGTCGATGACATCATTCGCGACCGCGCCATCCTCCAGCGCGAACGCAACCTCGACGTGCGCCTGCCCTACTATGTCTTCGCCAAATTCGCGACCCTTGCCGCCTTCTCCGCCGTGCAGTGCATGCTCTTCGTCCTCGTGGGCAACAAGGTCTTGGAAATCCGCGGCATGTTCTGGGAGTACTTCATCTTCATGTTCATCACCGCCGCCAGCGGCACCTCCCTCGGCCTCGTCATCTCCTCCCTCGCCGCCGACGGCAAGACCGCGGCCAACGTCGTCCCCCTCGTCCTCATCCCCCAGCTCATCTTCGGCGGCGCCCTCATCAAGTACGAGGACATGAACAAAGACCTCGACATGATTTACACCTTCAAACGCTGGCTCGTCCGCCACCCCGAAGAGGACGTCGGCGGCCACCGCGACGACTCCGCCCTGCGCATCCCCGTCATCAGCCGCTTCGTCGCCACCCACTACAGCTACGAGGCCCTCGTCGTCGCCCAAGCCAAGCTCAACCCCCTATCCCACCGCCAGGACCAGCTCACCCGGCAGATGGATGAAATCGTCAAAACCCGCCAGCGCAGCGACGCCCAGAACCAGCGGCTTGACGACTTGAAAGAAACCCTCGCCCTGCTCAGCGGCATGGAGGGCAAAAACATCCGCGACATCGAAAAGCGGCTCGTGCTGGTCGATGACGTCATCGACGGCAAAGTGCTCGACAGCGCCAGCCTGCGCAGCGGCAGCAGCGCGGAGAGCGCCGAGCGCCTCTACACGAACCAGAAAGTCACCGACCTCGTAACCAATGCCGAAGCCGTCCGCTACGACATCCGCCGCGTCGGCCCCGACAACAAACCCGTGCCCATCAATGTTTTCTTCAGCCCCGATAAATCCTGGACCCTCCCCTACCCCCGCTGGCACTTCACCAGCCCGCACTGGGAGCTAAAGCACACCCGCCTCCACATCACCGTCTTCACCTACGCCACCGCCATCCTCACCGGCACCTCCCTGGCCCTGCTCGCCGGCCTCTACGGCATCCTCAAACGCCAGCTCCGCACCCGCGGGCTGTAACGGGCGGCCGCCGCGTTTCGGTTTGCCCGCGCACGCGCCACTCGCTATCCTTCGGATGTGTCCGTGCATGATCGCACTCCTTCCGACGGCTCAGGCTCCGAGCCCGCGGCCACTCCGTTCCGGCGGCGGCTGCCCATTTTCCTCGTGATGGCGCTCGGGCTCGCTTTGTCGCTCGGCAGCTTCCTGCAGGTGCGGCACCGGGACGCGGACCGCACCGCCGCACCGAGCGCGGCCTATGCCTACGCCTTTCTCGCCACCGGCCTGCTGCTCACGGGTCTGCTCACCTCCATCCTGCGCAATGCCCAGCGGCAGCGGCGCATGATCGCGCGTCTGGTGGACCAGCGCACCGCCGAGCTGCGGGCCAGTGAGGAGCGCTACCGGGCGTTTGTGGAGCAAAGCACCGAGGGCATCTGGCGCTTCGAGTTTGAGCCGCCGGTGCCGGTCGCGCTGCCGCTCGCCGAGCAGGCCACGGCCTATCTGCGCGACGCGCGGCTGGCCGAGTGCAATGACGCCATGGCCGAGATGTATGGCTTTGCCCGCGCCAAGGAAATGACCGGCCTGCGCCTCCCCGACCTCCTGCCGCCCGACGACCCGCGCACCCTGGCGCACGTCCGCACGGTAATCGAAAACCGCTACCGGCTCACCGACCACGAAACCTGCGAGGTCGATCGCCACGGGCGCACCAAATATTTTCTCAACAACCTCACCGGCATCGTCAAAAACGGCCTGCTCCTGCGCCTCTGGGGCACCCAGCGCGACATCACCGAACGCAAACGCGTGGAGGCCGCTCGCGTGCTCATGGAGCGCCGCCTCCAGGAGACCCAGAAGCTGGAAAGCCTCGGCGTGCTCGCCGGCGGCATCGCCCATGATTTCAACAACCTGCTGACCGGCGTCCTCGGCCACGCCAGCCTCGCCCGGCTCGCGCTGCCGCCCGACGCGCCCGCGCAGGAAAGCCTCGCCCACATCGAGACCGGCGCGCGCCGCGCCGGCGAGCTGTGCCAGCAGATGCTCGCCTATTCCGGCAAAGGGCGCTTCGTCGTCCGCCGCCTCGACCTCAGCGCCGTGGTGCGCGACACCGCGGAGCTCATACACCTTTCCATCAGCAAAAACGCGGCGGTCAAAACGGACCTCGCCCCCACCCTCCCGGCCGTCGCCGCCGACGCCACCCAGCTTCGCCAGATCATCATGAATCTGGTCATTAATGCCTCCGAGGCCATCGCCGAAAAAAACGGCGTCATCACCATCGCCACCGGCGTCATGCAGGCCGTCCGCGCCGACCTCACCGAGACCTGGCTAGCGCCCGGCCTCCCCGAGCGCCGCTACGTTTTCCTCAGCGTGAGCGACGACGGCGCCGGCATGAGCGCCGGCACCGTGGAGCGGATTTTCGATCCCTTTTTCACCACGAAATTCGCCGGCCGCGGCCTCGGGCTCGCCGCCGTGCTCGGCATCGTGCGCGGCCACCAGGGCGCGCTGAAAGTCTTTTCCGAAGCCGGACGCGGCACCACCTTCCGCCTCCTCCTGCCCTGTGCCGACGGCCCCGCCGAGGAGCTGGAACCCGCCGCGCCGCCCAGCCCGGACTGGCGCGGCCACGGCCTCGTCCTCGTAGTCGATGACGAGGAGACCGTGCGCAAAGTCACCGCCCGCATGCTGCGCACCATGGGCTTCGAGCCCCTGCTGGCGGTGAACGGCCGCGCGGGCGTGGACCTTTTCGCCACCCGCCCCGACGAGATCGCCGCCGTCCTGCTCGACCTCACCATGCCCGTGCTCGACGGCACCGCCGCGCTGGCCGAGTTGCGCCGCCTCCGCCCCGCCGTGCGCGTGCTGCTCATGAGCGGCTTCACCGAGCACGACGCCATCGGCCGCTTCGCCAGCCAAGGCCGCGCCGGTTTCCTGCAAAAACCCTTCACCACCGCCGAACTCCGCAACGCATTGCGCACCCTGCTCGGCCCCCGTAGCCGCGCCTAGAATTTCGGCACGCCAGCCGCCGGCGCGCCGGTCTTCGGCTGCTTCGCCAGCTTCTTTTCGTAGGCCTCAACCTCGTGCAGCTCCAGCGTCAGAAGCAGGGTCGCCTTCAGTTCCGCCTGGGCGTGGTCGCTGCGCTCCCAGCGGCGGCCCTCAAACATGGTCTTGAGCGCATCCAAGCCTTTGTTGCCGGTCTTCGGCTTGTCCTCTTTCCAGGCAAACTTGCCCTTTTCCCCTTCCAGCACCGCCTCAATCTCCGCCTCGCTGATGGGCTTCGGCACATTGTTTTGCGGCAGATGCACGTACTCGATCCGCATCGTCGCCCCGCTCACGAAAGCCGCGCGAATCCGCCAGCCCTGAAAGTTATAGGCGACCTCTTTCGCCCCGATAAGCAGCGGCTTGTCCGTCGCGCCGATCAGCTCCGGCGCGGGCGCGCCGTAGCGCTGCTGCGCCTGCGCCTCCGTCTCCCCGAGCCGCGCGTGGAGCGGCAGGGCGGCGGCGATGAACAGGATGGCGGTGAAGGATGGGAGGGGGTGCATGGTGGTCGAGTTTCGCGGGTGAAAGCCGGGCCAAAAACAGAGCGCGCGGCGGTATCAGCGCAGACGACGCCGCGGCCGCGTCCGTTACGCCAAAGTATCCCGACCTTTCGCTTGACCCTCTTTCGCCGTGCTCCTACTTTCCCGGCCTTGTCCACGGGCTGTGGCTCAGCTTGGTAGAGCGCTTCGTTCGGGTCGAAGAGGTCGCGAGTTCGAATCTCGCCAGCCCGACCACTTTCCGCGGCATTTTTCTCCTCCCGTCGGCCCGCCACCGGGATCTACCGCTGCACCTGCAATACGATGATGAGCTGGCCGTGGCCATACTCGGGGCCGCGGATGAAGAGCGGGCTGCCGGGCGCGAGCTTGGCTTCGGTTTCGAGGAGGGGGCGTTTGTCGTGGTAAAGCTGGAGGTTCAGGAGGTAGCCGCCGCGAGCTTCCTTCGCCATGGCGCGGCGCGCTTTCACGCTGAGCCAGAAGCTCTGGCTAGGCACGAGCCAGCTCTCGTTCTGCTCGTCGATCTTTTCCGCCGCCGCGCCGATGAGTTCGAACTGGCTATAGCCAAAGACGCGCTTCAGCCGGGCGGCGAATTCGCGCAGTTCGGGCGGCGCGTCTTTCGGGGCGGGCGAGTTCGTGGCGAGGACGACGGCGCTCCAGATTTTGTCCGCGGCGGCGACAGCGGCGGCTTTGGGCGCAGGCGCGGCGCTTGTCCCGGAGGTGGCGATGGCCGTTTCGCCTTCGACGGCAAGGGCGCGGGCGGCAAAGGCGAAGACGAGGAAAGCGGCGGTGCGGCGCATGGCGGGTTATTTCAGCGCGTAGGTGGCAGGGATGTAGGGGAGCCCGTCGAGCCAGACGACGGTGACGTTGTCCGCCGAATTATAAACCGTGGTCGCGGAGATGCTCGGATCGGCGGGCCAGGCCTCAACGACCTGCGCGTAGTATTTCGACTTTTCGCCCGGCGACACCGCGGCAGGGATGAGCGTTTTGAAAAGCCCGCCCGCTACCACGAGGCACGCCGCCCCGGCGAAGGCCAGCCGCGGCAGCGACCAGAACCACGCGCGCGGCTTTGCCGGCTCGGCGGCGCGCGGCGTTTCGGCGGCGATGAGCTGCATGAGCTGGTGAGAAAAAAAGTCGGCATTGCCGAGCGGCGGCACGGGCTGCGCGCGAAGCAGGTCGCCGAGTTTCCGGGCCTCGGCGCGCTCGGCGACGACCTCGGGATGGTTGGCGAGATCTTTTTCAAACTCGGCCAGGTCGCGGCCGGTGAGCTGGCCATCGACCCAGGCGGTGAAGCGTTCTTCAAATGTTTTCATAGACGTCTTTGAGCAGGGCTTGGAGTTTTTTGCGGGCGTAAAAAAGGCGGGACATGACGGTGCCGATCGAGCAGTCCATGTGCTCCGCGATCTCAGAGTATTCCAGCCCGTCGATCTCCCGCATGACGATGGCCGCGCGGTGCTCGGGCGAGAGTTTTTCGATGGCCGCGTCGATGCGCGTGCGGATTTCCTGATCCGAGATTTTTTCCGCCGGCTGCAGCTCCGCGCGCGGTGCAGTGGCCGCGCCCGGCTCGATCTGGCGCAGCCCGATTTGGTCGTCAAACTCGGTGCCGCTGGCGATGCGTTTCCGCCGCAGCGAGTCGATGGTGACGTTCATCAGGATGCGGTAGAGCCAGGTGTAAAACGACGACTGCCCGCGAAAGCGCCCGATGGATTTCCACGCCTTCACAAAGCCGTCCTGGGCGAGGTCCCAGGCGTCCTGTTCGTTGCGGGTCATTTGGTAAATCATAGAAAAAGCGCGGCTGCGGTAGCGGGTGACGAGCGCGTTGAAGGCCGCGGTGTCGCCAGCCTGCGATCGGGCGACCAAATCGAGGTCATCCGGTCCTTCGGCGGCGGGTTCGGCCTGCATCGGCAGGGTGTTGGACGGCTGGCTCATCGCTTCATTCATCGCGAATTGCGGGAAGTTTTTCGGTGATGGCTCGATCTGAAGGGGTGGCGGGCATTTTAGAAAACGCAGAGGCGCAAAGGACGCAGAGGTTTGGCTGCCGAATCTCCTCCGCGAACTCTGCGCCGCTGCCGCTCTGCGTTAGAAAAACCCGCAATCCACCAGACAAATCCACGACCATTTTTGTGGGGAGAAAAGCCACCGCTATTCGCCTTCGTAGCGCCGCCGCCATTCGATCCGGTATTCGCCCATGAGGAGGATGATGCCGTCGCGAATCTGGAAGAGCCGCTGGTGCAACGTGCCGTATTTTTCCGCGCTGAGGCGCACGTCTTTGCGAAATTGCGCGGCGGCCTCGATGGCAGTGGTCACGGCTTTCAGCGCACGCTTGAGGTAGGCGATGGTCATGCCGATTTCGTCCACGTCGTCATCGCTCAGCGCGGCGGCGAGCTTGGCGCTGGCCACGGCGGTGTGGGTGGCGAGCTTCACCGCCGAGGGCTTGTTCTGCGCGGCGCTGAGATCCTCGAAAAGCTGATCGATCCACAGCGTGAGCGCGAACGATGCCTGGTAGAGAGGATGCACCTCGTAGCCATCCTCCCCCTCGATCTGCGCCCCCGCCTCGTCGTCCTCCATATCCTCTTCAAATTCCTCGTTGAAAAGGGAGTCCACGGTCTCCGCCCATTTCTCGCCGTCCTTGTCCAGCAGATGATACCAGCCCATTTCGCGGGCGATGATCTGGTCCCGGTTCGGATCGTCGATGAAGCGCTCAAGAAGCTCCATATACTTCTCGGTCTTGCGGTCCTGCTGCTGGAGAAAACGCTCCCAGTCGTATTCGTCCCAGACTTTGTCCGGCTCATCGGCATCGGCCATATAGAAGTGTGTTATCGCGCGAGTGTGGCGGGAGCAAAGGGTTTTTTACGCCGTCGCCGCCGGCAGCGTCTGCCGCCGCAACTGCCCGCACGCCGCGGCGATGTCGTGGCCTTTCTCCCGGCGGAGCGTGGCGGGGATGCGCGCCGCGTTGAGCACCGCCATGAAGGCGTCCTGCCGCGCCTCGCTCGGGCGTTGCCAGTCGAGGCCCTCGACCTTGTTGTAGGGGATGCAGTTGACCTTCACGCCTTGCACTTTGCGCGCCACGCGGACGAGCGCGGCGGCGTCCTCGGGGCGGTCGTTCACGCTTTCTATCAGGATGTATTCAAAGGTGAGCCACTGCTTTTTCCGCGCGGTGTAAAAGGCGCAGGCCTCGAGCAGCACGGCGAGCGGGTACTTGCGGTTCACGGGCATGATCTGCGAGCGCACCTCGTCGGTCGCGCCGTGGAGCGAAATGGCGAGCCGGATCTGGAGCGGCTGCTCGGCGAGTTCGCGAATCTGCGGCGCGAGGCCGCTCGTGGAAATGGTGATGTGCCGCGCACCGAGACGCACGCCCCACGGCGCGTTGATGATGGTGACGGCGCGCATGAGGTTGGCGAAATTTGCCAGCGGCTCGCCCATGCCCATGAAGACGATGTTGTTGATCTTTTCCCCGCTCAGCTCCTCGACGCGCAGCACCTGCTCGACGATTTCGCCCGCGGACAAATTGCGGCTCCAGCCGTCGAGCCCGCTCGCGCAGAATTTGCAGCCGTAGGCGCAGCCGACTTGCGTGGAAATGCAGAGCGTCCGCCGGTCGCTGGCCTCGCCGTAGAGCGCGGGCGACGCGGGGATAAGCACTGACTCGATGAGCGCGCCGTCGCCGAGCTGGAAGAGGTATTTCAGCGTCGTGTCCTTTGAGCCGAGCGTGCGGACGGGCTGCACATCGTCGAAGGAAAACTCCGCCGCAAGCTGCGTGCGCAGCGCCGCCGGAAGGTCGCTCATCGCGGCGAAAGATTTCACCCGCTTTTCGTAGAGCCACTGCATGACCTGCTTCGCCCGATACCCTGGCTGCCCGAGCGCGCTAAGCCGCGCGCCGAAGTCATCGAGCGTGAGCGATTTGATGGAAGGCAGGGCGGACATGCGCCCGCATCTTCACGCAAAACGCCCGGCGCGCAAACTTACTCGCGCCCGCTCACTGCGGCTCCACATCGACCACGGCGATGGTGATATTGTCCATCCCACCCGCCGCCATCGCACCAGCGGACAGCGCGGCGACCACGGCCGCAGCGTCGCTTTCCGCGAGCATGATCTGCTGAATCTCCGGCGCGTGCAGCATGTCAGTGAGCCCGTCGCTGCAGATGAGAAAGCGCGTGCGCCCCGTGATCTGCAGCGGCTGCACATGCACCTCGATTTCCTCCGCTTCCTCGCGCCCACCGATCGCCTGGGTGAGCGCGTGGAGAAAGCCGGGGCGCTTGCCCTCGGTGCGTTCGAGCAGGCCGAGGTCGATGAGATCCTCCGCTTCGGAATCGTCGCGCGTGATCTGCACCAGCCGATCAGCGTCCTGCCGGTACACGCGCGAGTCGCCGACGTGAAAAGCGAACAGTCCTTTTCCACCGCAGCCGAGCCCCACGACGGTCGCGCCCATCGCGGCAAAGTCGCGCTCCTTTTTCCCGCGCTCGCAAAGGTGGCGGTTCAGCCGCTGCAGGATTTCCGCGACGCCATTCGGCGTGATCCGTTTGCACGCCGCCAGCGCCGTGACCACCTCGCGACTCGCCTCCGCACCCGCGCGATGTCCGCCGATGCCGTCGGAAATCGCCACAATCCACGGACTCTCCGCGATCTCTATCGGCACCGGCGTTTCCAAGCTGCCGCAGGAGCACGCCGTCCCCGCGAGACATGCGTCCTCATTCACCCGCCGCACCTTCCCCGTGTGGCAGATCGAAGCGCCGCGCACGGCGCAGTGCATGGTCGCGTGGACTTCGGCGGGCGGCGCGGGCTTGGCCACCGCCGGGCGGCTCGGAGCCGGCGGCGGAGGGCCGATTTGCGCGCTTCTCCGTGGGGGGAGTGGGTGGCTGGAAGGCATTGGGTTCGCGCGCAGACTCTCGCGAGATCGCCACGCGTTTCAAGCCTGCTCATCACCGGGGGCTGTTTTCCAAACATTGCGCCGCCCCGCAAACGGCGATACTCCCAACAGCACGATGGACCAAGACTTCGGCAAGATCACCGACGACATCCTCGCCTCCTACACCACCGGCGGCGGGATGAATAACATCGACGGCTCCAACCTCCCGTCGAAGCGCACCCTCGCGACCATCTGCGAAGACCTGCTCCAGCTCTTGTTCCCCGGCTTTCACGACGCCGAGCCCATCCACTCTCGCGACCTCCGCCGCGTCACCGCGCACCGCCTTTTCTCCATCGCCGACCGACTGCAGGAGGAGGTGTGCAAAAGCCTCCGCCTCGGCGAGCCCGATTGCCCGAAAACCCGCGCCGAGAAAATAGTCCACGAATTTCTTCACAGTATCCCGCTCGTCCGCGCGCAACTCGCCACCGACATCGCCGCGGCCTTCGACGGCGACCCCGCGGCCGGCGGCTTCGACGAAATCATCCTCTCCTATCCCTACCTCGAAGCCATCGCCATCCAGCGCTGCGCGCACCTGCTTTACTGCCACCAGCTCCCGCTCATCCCCCGCATGATGACCGAGTGGGCGCACTCCCGCACCGGCATCGACATCCACCCCGGCGCGCACATCGCCTCGCACTTTTTCATCGACCACGGCACCGGCGTCGTCATCGGCGAAACCTCGGTCATCGGCCAGCACGTGAAGATGTATCAGGGCGTCTCCCTCGTCGCGCGTTCGCTCGCCGGCGGCCAGCAGCTCAAGGGCAAAAAGCGGCACCCCACCGTCGAGGATCACGTCACAAT
>JANPHJ010000027.1:0-13369 GCA_031424395.1 Chthoniobacter sp. | reverse complement strand
TCCTTCATGCGGTGATAGAGCTGCGTGGCTTCCTCGACGGTGCGGCCGATGGCGCGGTAGCCGGTCCAGGTGACGTGACGCGGGACCATGCCGAGATGCCCGACGACGGGGATGCGTTCGCGCGCCATGGCCTCGATGATGAACGGGCTGGCCGAGCAATAGACGCTGCTGGCCCCGATCTCGAGCGCGCGGAAGGCGACTCGGATCGCCTCCTCCGGCGAGGCCAGCCCGTGCGGCGTGGCCGCGGAGAGGAAGCTGTGCGGAGCGGCGGCGACGAGCGCGGGCAGGCGCGACTGCGCCTCGGGACTGTCGAAGCTGCAACTCATCAGATCGACGCCGGCCTCTTCCGCGGCGGCGGCTTCCTCCGGAGATTTGACGTGGATGTGCGTGAGGACGCGCTGGCCCTTGAGCTGCTGGAGATCGAAGACGGTGTATTTTTTGCGGGGGCGGAGCATCGGGCGTTACGGTTCAGGACACGGTAGAAGAAGCCTCACGCAAAGGCCGCTAAGGGCGCAAAGGGGGCTAGACATCGGCGGAGGTTGTGGACGGGGTTTAGACGAAAAGCACGTACGAAGCAGAGAGATCGTAAGCCGGCGGGCGCGGGCGCTCGACAAGGCGGGCAAAGCGCGGCTGACTGCCCGCCCTCGCGCCGCATGTTTGCTTCGTTTCTCACCACGATTTTCTTTTCGCTGTCGGTGATTTTTGCCGCGCGGACGGCGCGGATGCTGGGCGGGCCGCGGGCAAATCTGGCGCGCATCTGCCTGGCGACAGTGCTGCTCGCGATTTGGGCGCACGCGTTTGGCAGCGGGTTAAAGGGGGAGTCGCTACCGTGGTTTTTTCTAAGCGGGGTGATTGGTTTCGGGCTGGGCGACATGGCGCTGTTTGGCGCGCTGCCGCGGATCGGGCCGCGGCTGGCGATCCTGCTGACGCAGTGCCTGGCGGCACCTATAGCGGCGGTGACGGAATGGGCGTGGCTGGGGACGACGCTGCGTACGGTGGACCTGGCGTGCGCGGGGGTGATTCTCGCGGGCGTGGCGGTGGCGCTCGCGCCGGATCGCGGGGTGCAGGTGGAGCGGCGGACGTTTTGGATCGGCGCGCTGTTTGGCGTCGGGTCGGCGGTGGGGCAGGCGCTGGGCGCGGTGGTCAGCCGGAAGGCGAACGATGTGGCGGCGCTCACGCATTTCCCCATCGACGGGGGGACGGCGGCGTATCAGCGGGCCATCGGCGGGGTGCTGCTGACGGTGCTGGCGTATGCGCTGCTGCGGAACTCGCGCGCGACGGAGGATGCGGCGCGTCCGCCGCAATGGCGGGCGGCGTGGCCGTTCGTGGTGGCGAACGCGTTCGCCGGGCCGGCCATCGGCGTGGGCTGCTACCAGTGGGCGTTGCGGACGACGGCGAGCGGGATCGTGCTGCCGATCATCGCCACGTCGCCGCTCGTCACCATCGTGCTCGCGTTCTTTTTCGACGGCCTGCGCCCGACGCGGCGCGCGGTGCTCGGCGGCCTCGTGGCCGTGGGCGGGGCGGTGGCGCTGAAGCTGGTGCAGGCGGAAAATTGACTTGCTTCTGCGCGGCGGGAGGCGCGTCATTTTCGGCCTATGAAAAAATTCCTCACCAAACTGTTCGGTTCGCTCGCGATCCTCGCCCTCTCCGCCACTGCCGCGCTCGCCGCCGGCGGCTGGGATGACAATTACGACAAGGCCCTGGCCCAGGCCAAGACGGAGAAGAAAATGGTGCTCCTCGACTTCACCGGCTCGGACTGGTGCGGCTGGTGCATGAAGCTCGACAAGGAGGTTTTTTCCACGCCCGCTTTCAAGAGCTACGCCAAGGGCAACCTCGTGCTCGTCGAGGTGGATTTCCCGCATGGCAAACGCCAGACCAAGAAGCTCCAGGAGCAGAATGACAAGCTGAAGACGGAGCACGGCGTCACCGGTTTCCCGACGATCATGGTGCTCAACTCCGACGGCACCAAAGTGGGCCAGCTTGGCTACATGGAAGGTGGCCCCAAGGCGTTCATCGCGGAGCTGGACAAGCTGAAGGGCAAGTAACTGCGCGCGGAAATAATCTTGAACATCCCTGTAACTAACACCGTCTGTTTCGACCTATGAAAACACTCCTAAGCAAACTCACCGGCACCCTCGCGGTGCTCGCCCTCGCCTCCACGGTCGCTCTGGCCAAAGACGGCTGGTCGGAGGAATACGACAAAGCCCTCGCGCAGGCGAAGGCGGACAAGAAACTCGTGCTGCTCGATTTCACCGGCTCGGACTGGTGCGGGTGGTGCATCAAGCTCGACAAGGAAGTCTTCTCGCAGGCGGAGTTCGCCGAATACGCGAAGAAGAATCTCGTCCTCGTGGAACTGGATTTTCCACGCAGCAAAGAGCAGTCAAAGGAGATCAAGGCGCAGAACACGAAGCTCCAGGGCGAATTCAAAATCCAAGGCTACCCGACGATCGTCGTGCTCAACTCGGAGGGAAAAAAGGTGGGTGAACTCGGTTACCAGCCGGGCGGGCCGAAGGCGTTCATCGCCGAGTTGGACAAGCTGAAGGCGAAGTAACAGCCGGCGATCAACCGCAGTTTTCTGCGAGGCGGCCCAGCTCAGGCGGGGCCGCCTCGTTGCATTTGAGCCGGCACTTACGCGGCCAGCGGGAGCGGCTCGGGGAAGTTAGCGGCGGCGAGGATGGCGTCGCGCCGGGCGCGGGCGAGGTCGAGCGATTTGGTGCCGAGGGAGCGGCGGATGCGCTCTTTGGTGAAGGGCGTGGGATGGACGACGTAGTGGATGAACCAAGTGCCGTTGTTATTCCAAAGATGATGGTTGGGATTCGCCGGGTTCACCCGGAGCGAGAATTGAAACATGATGCGGTGTGAGGCTGTGCAAGGGCATCGCGGGAGATTGTGGTTCGCTCGCGGCAGAGGGCCGGGGCGCACATCGCGGGCGACCCACTCGGTCGCTCGGTTCCACCTTGGTTTCTCCAACCAGGTTGGCAGTCCCGGCGCTGATGCCGGGGCACTCGGGATGCAGTTGCGTTGTTTGAAAGAACTGGCGCGGAAAATAACGGGGCCGCGCTGGGCCGCAAGCGCGGAATCCGGATATGACACGCAACCAGGGAATGCTGACCTGATTTACCGCAGAGGCGCAAAGGGACGCAGAGGGACGCCGGGAAAAAACAGGACGGGTTCACATTTCACCCCGCCAAAAATCCCTCGGCGAACCTCTCCATCCTCTCCGCGTCCTCGCAGTTTCCACACCGGGGTGCGGCGGGTTACGCGCGCGGTTTGACGTAGATGCCGATGAGCGGGCGCGGCGACGGCTTCAGCGAGACGAAATCGCTGACGAAGCCGAGCCGCGTGCGGAACTCGACATGGCCCGCGCCTTTGCCGCCATAGACGAGCACGGAACCGACGGGCGCTTTGTAGGGGTTCGTCTCCTTGATCCGTCGGAAGCCGTAACTCGTGGTCAGCTCCGCCGCCGCCTGCTTTGCATAACCCGTGGTAGGGCGCGTCTCGATGATGTGCGCGGCGACCAGCGCGTCTTTCACATAGTGCCAGCAGCGGCTCGTGGAATGGGCGCGGGCGCGGGCTGCGGCGATCTCGGCGGCGTGGACCATGCGTTTGTCGTATTTGAACCGCCCGGCGAGCGGGCCGAAGAGCGAGAACTTGCTGGCCTCGAGCTTTTGCGCGTTGCGCACGTCGTAGAGCGAGTCTTTGGCCGCGGCCTGCACGCCGGGCGCGAGGAGCGTGAGGGCGGCAAAAACGAGGCTGATGCGGAGTGTGGCAGTCATGTGGTGGAGCGGGGAAAGCGCGCGGAGACTAGCGGCTGAGATGGGTCGGTCAACCGGCTTTTGGCGCGCGAGCAACCCTCCTGCCAAGCAGGAAGCCGGCCCCGCACAGTGCGGATTTGCTTTGCCTGCGCGGGGCGCCGCGCGGCTAAGTTGCACGCGTGAATCTCGACACGCCGCTGACTGATTTGGAGTGGATTCCGCCGCAGCGCGGGCGGCAGCTCGGGCGTTTTGGCATCGCCACGGTCGGGGCGCTGCTCACCCATTTTCCGAAGCGCTACGAGGACCGCACGCAGTTCGACCGCTTTCCCACGGGCGAGACCGGGCAGCCCGTGTGCGTCTGCGGTTTGGTGAAAAAGACGAGCGTGCGGCGCATTCGCGGGTCGCAGAAGATGTTCGACGTGCTGCTCGAAGAGGAGGCCGCGCACGCGCTCAGCCCGCCGCTGCTGTGCCGGTGGTTCAATGCGCACTGGGTCGAGAAGATGATCGTGAACGGCCAGCGGCTGGTGGTGTATGGCAAGCCGAAGCAGAGCGGGACGGGCGTGGTCATCTCGCACCCGGAGTTCGAGGTTGTGGAAGAGGATGCGGAGGTTTCCATCCATTTGAAACGGCTCGTGCCGATTCATCGCGCGACCGAGGGGCTGTCGCCGCGCATGCTGCGGCGGCTGATTTGGGATGTGCTGGAAAAGCTGTGCGACGACGAGGTCGAGGACGACCTCCCGGCCGCGCTCGACTCCACGCCGCACGTCTGGGCGCTGCGGCAGATTCATTTTCCCGACTCGCCGGCGAGCTTGGAAAAAGCGCGCCCGCATCTCGTGCTCGGCGAGTTTTTTGCCATGCAGCTCAGCATCGCCGCGAAGCGCGCCGAGCAGGCCGCGCAGCCCGGCGCGGTGCATGCCGCCGGCGATGCGCTGATGTGCCGCCTGCACGCCGCGCTGCCCTTTCCGCTCACCGGCGCGCAACTCCGCTCGATCGCGGAAATCCGCGCCGACCTCGCCGCGCCGCGCCCGATGAACCGCCTGCTGCACGGCGACGTGGGCAGCGGCAAAACGCTCGTCGCCCTGAGCGCCATGCTCCTCGCCGTCGAGGCCGGCTGGCAGGCCGCGCTCATGGCCCCCACGCAGATCCTCGCCGAGCAGCACTACCTCACGCTGCGCCACCTGTGCGAGCCGCTCGGCTTACGCGTCGCGCTGCGCACCGCCGCCCGCGCGGAGCAGAGCGAAGCGCTGCCGCTGTTTGCGAACGCGGTGCCGCAAACTCCGGGTGGAGCACGCGACCCCCGTGCCGCGGTCGGCGACCCGCCGACCGCACCGGGAGCGCGTTACTCCCGCGGACGTCTCCCGCACTTCGAGCACCCTTGGGCGATCTATGCCATCGCCTTCAATACTACCGACGCGCGCCGCCTCAGCCCAGCGGCCCGCGATCTTGTCCTTGATTCCATCCTTCACTGGAAAGACTGCCGCTACGAACTTCTCGCCGCGTGCGTCATGCCCGATCATGTGCATTTGCTCATCCAGCCGCTCATCAAGGAGAACGCTGCGGACGGCTCGACGGTGTTCTTTTCGCTGACGGAAATCATGCACAGCATCAAGTCGTGGACCGCGCATGAGATCAACAAGCTGGAGGGCGGAACGGGCACGCTTTGGCAGAAAGAATGGTTCGACCGGTTCACTCGGTCGGATCGGGATTTGGAGGAAAAGTACCGCTACATCTTGGCGAATCCGTGGGCTTCGGGAGTGGCGCGGGAGGATGAGGACTACCGGTGGTGCTGGTGTTCGGGCCGCGGGGAAGCTGCCGGGGCGGTGCGTTCACCGGTGTTCGCGGCGGGTCGCCGCGAACAGCACTCGGGTCGAGGGCTCCACCCGGGGGCGGCTGCGCCGCTCGGGGAGGCCGAAGCGCACATTCTCGTGGGCACGCATGCGCTACTGTACGAGGGCGCCGGGTTTTCGCGCCTAGGGCTGGCGGTGATCGATGAGCAGCACAAATTCGGCGTCATGCAGCGGGCGCGGCTGCGGGCGCAGGGCAGCGCGCCGGACGTGCTGGTGATGACGGCCACGCCCATCCCGCGCACGCTGACCATGACGCTCTACGGCGACCTCGACGTGAGCACGCTCGACGAGCTGCCGAAGAACCGCGGCAAGATCATCACCGCCGCGCGCGCGGCGGCGAAGCTGCCGGAGGCGGTGAAATTTCTGCGCGAACATCTTGAAGCGGGGCGGCAGGCCTACATCGTTTATCCGCTGATTGATGAGTCGGAGAAGCTGGAGGCGAAAGCCGCGGCGGGCGAAATCAAGAAATGGCAGGAGCTGCTCGCGCCGCTGAAATGCGAGCTGCTGCACGGGCGCATCGCGCCGGAGGAAAAGGACGCGATCATGGAGCGCTTCCGGCGCGGCGAGACGCGGGCGCTCATCGCCACCACGGTCATCGAGGTCGGCATCGACGTGCCGAACGCCACCATCATGCTGGTCGAAAACGCCGAGCGCTTCGGCCTCGCGCAGCTCCATCAGCTCCGCGGGCGCATCGGGCGCGGCGAGCACAAGAGCTACTGCATTCTGCTCCACGGCGCGAAGGCCGAGGCCGAGGCGCTGGAAAAACTGCGGCTGCTCGAAGCGACCTCCGACGGTTTCAAAATCGCTGAGGCCGACCTCAAAATGCGCGGCCCCGGCGACATCCTCGGCACCGCGCAGAGCGGCCTGCCGCCGCTCAAGCTCGGCGACCCGCTCGCCGACCACGAGCTGATGCGCCTCGCGCGCAACGCCGCCTTTCTCCTCTTCGAGCGCGACCCGCAGCTCGCCGCGCCGGAAAACGCGCGCTACCGACGCGTGCTTGCCGAAGGCCGCAAACTCGTGCTTTCACAGGTCAGCTAAATGCGCCGCATCCTCTTCATCGTCCTCCTTGTCGCGCTCACCGCGTTTGGCTTTTACCGCTGGCAGCGGCTGAACGCGCTCGCGCAGAGCGGGCCGCCGGGCGGGAGAAAATACACGCCCGCCGCCGGCCCGCGCATCGACCCGAAGGACTTCCAGGTGCTCACCGCGCTCGATGCCGAGTACACCCGCCTGACCGCCGCCGTCATGCCGTCCGTCGTCAGCATCGCCACCACGCACACCGTGCCGCGGCTGCCATTTTTGCCACCGCGCGTGGAGTCGTCGCTCGGCTCGGGCGTGATCGTCTCGCAGGAGGGCCACATCCTCACCAATCACCATGTCGTCGCCGGCATGGAGACGATCGTGGTACAGCTCGCCGACGGGCGCGTGCTGGCCGCGGAGCTGATCGGCACGGACGAGGTTACGGACATCGCCATTTTGAAAATAACCGCGCCGAATCTGGTGCCGCTGCCGCTCGGCGACAGCGATGCCGTGCGCGTGGGGCAGATGGTATTCGCCGTGGGCAATCCGTTCGGTTTCCAGGCGAGCGTGACCCAGGGCATCATCAGCGGGCGCGACCGGCGGGCGTCGGCGGACAGCGGGGTCGAGTTTTTGCAGACCGACGCGGCGGTGAACGAGGGCAACTCCGGCGGGCCGCTGCTGAACCTGCGCGGCGAGATCATCGGCATCAACAGCCGCATCTTTTCCCGCGCGCAGCAGACCGCCTGGCTGGGCATCAGCTTCGCCATCCCTTCCAAGGTTGCGCGGCGCGCGCTGGAGAGCGTTTTGAAAACCGGGCGCATCGTGCGCGGCTACCTCGGGGTGAACATGCTCGGCCTTACCCCCGAGATCGCGCATCAGCTCGCCCTGCCCGACGCCACGGGCGCGCTCGTCCTGGAGGTGCTGCCCGGCTCGCCGGCGGAAAAGGCGGGCGTGCAGCCGCGCGATGTCATCCGCCGTTTCAATGGCCGCGCGGTCGCCGATGTCTATGCGCTGCGCGAGCGTCTCGCCGAAACCGATCTCCCCATGAAAGTCGAACTCGGCATCCTCCGCGCCGGCCGCGAGCAGACGCTCACCGCGGAAGTCATCGAAGCCCCCGCGCCGCCGAAATAGCGCGGCCGGCTGCCGCCGCTCACATTTCCTTTTCCAGCCGCTCGCTCAGCCACTGCTTGATCATGCTCTGGTAGTTCAGATACCGCGAACGGGCGATGCGCTTGATGCGCGCCAGCAGCCGCGGGTCGAAGCGCAGCGTGATGGTGGTCGATTCGCGGGTGTCGGCCTTGAGGAGCGAGGCGTTCATCAGGCGCACTTCGAGGCGCGTCTCGGCCCAGAAGGCAGCCTCGTCCTCCTCGTTGTCGAAATGCGGCACGTCCGCCCAGGTGGTGATGACTTTCATGGCGGTCAGTAGCCGAGTTCCGAGTTTTTGCGTTCGTAGAAAGTGTTCTCCTCCGGCGTCATGTCGCGCGAGAGGATGGCGCGGTAGCGTTTCCCGTCGGTCCAGAAGATGGTGAAAATCCCCCGGTCATTGATCGACTTGCCGAGGTTGAAATAGCGCGCCTTGGCATCGTCGCCGACGCCGTCGGGCAGGAGGCGGAGACTGAAGGGATCCTCGAAGGATTCCTCGATTTCCTTGGGTGCGATCTTGCGGAGATCGAAGGGGGCGTCGAGCCAGTCAAAGTCCATGTCGGTTTATGGCGCGCGCTGGATGAGTTCGATCTCGTAGCCTTCCGGCGCGTCGATGAACGCGATGATGCTGCCGGAGCCGGTGGGCGTGGGGCCGTCGGAGAGCGGGTAGCCTTTGGCCGCGGCGTGTTTGGCAAAGCCGTCGAGGTCATCGACCGCGAAGGCGAGGTGGGTGATGTCGTGGCCGACATTGACCGGGCCGCTGCCGTCGAATTTGCAAATCTCGATCTCCTCCTCGCTGCCGGGTGCTTTGAAAAAGACGAGCTGCGAGCCGCGCGGTGAGGTGTGGCGGCGCGTCTCCTGAAGGCCGAGCACCTCCTTGTAAAAGTGCGCGGTCTTTTCCAAATCGGTCACGCGATAGCGGGTGTGGAGGAGCTTTGTGAGCATGAGAAAATTTCAGATTTCAGATTTCGGATTTCAGATTTAGCCTCAGCGCCCGTTGAATGGCGACAGCTATTCCATCGGCCATTTGAAATCTTCCATTTGAAAATCCTATGATCGCCCTCGGCATCGACAGCGGCACGCAAAGCACCAAGACCATCGCGCTCGATCTGGAGTCTGGCGAAATCCTCGCCTCGGCGTCGGAAAGCTACGGGCTCATCGAGGGCTTGCCGCCGGGACATCTGGAGCAGGAGCCGCAGACGTGGATCGACGCCGTGGACACCACGGTGCGCGCGGTTTTGACGAAGCTCGGCAAGCGCAAGGACGACGTGAAAGCCATCGGCGTGAGCGGGCAGCAGCACGGCTTTGTGCCGCTCGACAAAAAGAGCCGGGTCATCCGCCCGGCGAAGCTGTGGTGCGACACTTCGACGGTCGAGCAGTGCCAGCAGTTTGAGGAGGAATTCGGCGACGCCGCGGGGCTCATCAAGCTCTCGGGCAATGCCATGCTGCCCGGCTACACCGCGCCGAAAATCCTGTGGCTGAAACAGCACGAGCCGAAGAATTACAAGGCGCTCACGACCGTGCTGCTGCCGCACGACTACATCAATTTTCACCTCACCGGCGAGCGCGGCATGGAGTACGGCGACGCCTCCGGCACCGGCCTGCTCGATGTGCACGAAAAGAAATGGTGCGAGCCGCTGATCGAGTTCATCGACCCCGATCTCGCCGACGCGCTCCCGCCGCTCGCCAGTTCGCGGCGCGCGTTCGGGCTGCTGCGGGAGAATCATCGCGAGGCGTGGGGCCTCTCGAAAGGCGAAGTCACCGTGAGCGGCGGCGGCGGCGACAACATGATGGGCGCAATCGGCACGGGCAACGTGCAGCCCGGCGTCGTCACCGTGAGCCTCGGCACGAGCGGCACGGTGTACGCGTTTGCCGACAAACCGGTGATCGACCCGCAGGGCGAAGTCGCCGCGTTTTGCGACAGCACGGATCGCTGGCTCCCGCTGGTCTGCACGATGAATGTGACCGTCGCCACCGAGGCCGCGCGCAAGATGTTCGGCTGGTCGCACGAGCAGCTCGAAGCCAACGTCGCCAGCGCGCCCGCCGGCGCGAGCGGGCTGCTTTTTCTCCCCTACCTCAATGGCGAACGCACCCCGAATCTGCCCAACGGCACCGGCGTTTTACACGGCCTCAAAACCGACAACATTACCCCCGCGCACATGGCTCGCGCCACGATGGAAGGCGTCACCCTCGGCCTCGCCTATGGGCTGAGCCGCTTCCGCGAACTCGGCATCACGCCCACGGAAATCCGCCTCACCGGCGGCGGCAGCAAGAGCGCCGTCTGGCGGCAGCTCGCCGCGGATATTTTCGGCGTGCCCACCATCTGCCTGAAGTCCGCCGAGGGCGCCGCGCTCGGCGCCGCCATCCAGGCCGCCTACGCCAGCCACGCCGCACAGGGGAAGCCCGTGACCTTCCGCGACCTCTGCGCCCGCATCGTCGAACTCGACGACACCACCCGCGCCAAACCCCACGCCGAGCACAAGGACATCTACGCCAACCTCCTCACCCGCCAGGGCGACCTCACCCGGCGCATGCACGCGGCGGGATATTTATAGATGAAGCTCGTCCTCGCCGCCACCGGAGCCAGCGGTGCCATCTACCTCCAGCGGCTGCTCGCGCAAATCGACTGCGCCGCGCATGAGGTGCATCTCGTCCTGAGCAGCTACGCGAAGCAGGTCATTGCCGAGGAAATCGGCACGCTCACCGTGCCCGCGGGCGTGCGGCAGCATGGGGACAAAACGATGAACGTGCCCTTCGTCAGCGGCTCGGCACGGTTCGATGCCATGGTCGTTTGCCCGTGCTCGATGGGCACGCTCGGGCGCATCGCCGCCGGCACCAGCGACTCCACGCTGCTGCGCGCGGCCGATGTTTTTTTGAAAGAGCGGCGCAAACTCATCCTAGTCCCCCGCGAGACGCCGTGGAATCTCATCCACGCGCGCAACGTGGTCACGCTCCTCGAAGCCGGCGCGATCATCATGCCCGCATCGCCTGGTTTTTACAGCCGCCCGCAGACCATCGAGCAGGTCGCCGACACCGTCGTCGCGCGCATTTTGGATCAGCTCGACCTGCCGAACCCAGACACCTTCCGCTGGGCGGAAAACGCCGAGTGACGCACGAGAAAAAAGCGCGGCTGCTCGCCGCCGTCGGCGCGTGGCTGGTGCGGCTGTGGATCGGCACGCTGCGCTTTCGCGTCGTCGACCGCGCCGGCGTGCTCGCGCTGCCGCCAGAGAAACCGCTGCTCTGGGCCTTCTGGCACAACAAGCTCTTCGTCATGCCCCGCATGTTTGAAATCTGTTTCCCCGGCCGCCTCGGCGCGGCCCTCGCCAGCGCGAGCAAGGACGGCGAAATCATCGCCGCCTTTCTCGGGCACTTCGGCATCCGCGCGATCCGCGGCTCCAGCTCGCGCGGCGGCGGGCGGGCGCTGGTCGAAATGCGGCGCGCCATCGAGGACGGCTACATCATGGCGCTCACGCCCGACGGCCCGCGCGGCCCGCGCTACTCCATGAGCCCCGGCGTGGTGAAACTCGCGCAAATCACCGGCGGCCTCATTCTGCCCATCCACATCACCTACTCGCGCTACTGGCAGTTGAAAACGTGGGACGGCTTCATGCTCCCGTGGCCCTTCGCCGAGGTCCACTTCACCTTCGACATCCTCCACGCCATCCCTGCCACCGCCGACGAGACGGAATTTGAATACCAGCGCCTCCGCCTCGAGCGCATGCTGCGTCCGCAGCACGGGGAGTGAGGCGGTATTCAAAATGGTTTTGAGCCACGGATGAACACGGATAGACACGGATGGGGGGAGTCGTTCATCCGTGCTTCTCCGGGAACATCCGTGGCTCCTTTCCGATCTTCACAAGCTCTAATCCCAAACTTCCATGTCCCATTCCCCAACCCTCATCGACGGCAAAGCCCTCGCCCAAAAGACCCACGCCGCCTCGCGCGTCGCCGTCGCTGAGTTGCAAGCGCGCGGCATCACGCCCGGCCTCGCCGTCGTGCTCGTGGGCGCCGATCCCGCGTCGCAGGCTTACGTGCGGAGCAAAGACAAGATGTGCCACGACCTCGGCATGCACTCGGTGAAGCACGAACTCCCCGCCGCCACCTCCCAGGCCGACCTCATCGCCCTCGTCCGCACGCTCAATGCCGACCCCGCCCTCCACGGCATCCTCGTCCAGTCCCCCCCGCCGCCGCACATCGACGAGCGCGCCGTCATCGACGCCATCGACCCGCGCAAGGACGTGGACGGCTTCCACCCGCTCAATGTCGCCAAGCTCACCCTCGGCGACCCCGACGGCTTCGTCCCCTGCACCCCGCTCGGCTGCCAGCGCCTCCTCATCGAGAGCGGCATCGAGACCGCGGGCGCCAATGTCGTCGTCCTCGGCCGCTCCATGATCGTCGGCAAACCCATGGCTCTTCTCCTCATGGCCAAAGGCCCCGGCGGCGACGCCACCGTCACCGTCGCCCACTCCCGCACCCGCGACCTCCCCGCCGTCTGCCGCAGCGCCGATATCCTCATCGCCGCCATCGGCCGCCCCGAGTTTGTCCGCGCCGACTTTGTGAAAGACGGAGCCGTCGTCATCGACGTGGGCATCAACCGCGTGGACGACCCCACTTCCCCCAAAGGCTACCGCCTCACCGGTGACGTCGCCTTTGCCGAAGTCGCCCCGAAGTGCCGCGCCATCACCCCCGTCCCCGGCGGCGTCGGCCCCATGACCATCGCCATGCTCATGGCCAATACCATTGCCAGCGCCCGCCGCTTCGCCGCCCTCGGCTAAAAGCGCCGCGGCTTCCGGAGGCCCTCGCACAGCGACTCCGGCCACGGCAGCTCCCTCCCGCCAGCCCGCCCCAGTCGGGCACCGGCACGCCGGGACAGTGCGGTCATCCCCGGCGAGGCCTTGCGGGCTTGTCCGGTGGCGCGCCCACTCCTCGCTGTGAGAACGATACGCGCGGCGCACGCCGCGGGGCGATTCGAGAGGTATGAACAATATCTTCTACATTATCGGTGTCGTGGTCGTCGTAGCCATCGTCCTCCATTTTCTAGGGCTCTACTAAGCAGGCGCGGCCGAGCCGCTGCCATCACCTGGGGTGGGCGCGGTTTTTCTCATTCGCCTACGTTCGGCGCTCCGGCGTCGCGCCCACGCCGGGGCGAGACAGGCTCCGGGGGATAACTAGTCACCTGGTCACCGTCTGGCCACGAGCAGGATCCCCGTGTTTTCGCCGTTTCCCCGCGCGCGGCGACGGTGGACGCTCGTTCCCCCGCCAGTCTCCCGCGTGGTGTGCAGGGCAGCCATCGATCCGCCAACAGTCACCCGCGTGGAACGGCGGCAAACGCTCATTTATACAACAGTTCCCCGTGCGGACGCGAGGCCAGTCGTCGTGGTCTCAGCAGTAGTCTGCGCGGAGCGGAGGCAAACGCTTATTTTCCCAATAGCCCACCGCGTGGCGCGCAAGCGGGCGCTTGACGGCCCAGCGCACCCGACTGCTGGGCGGCGGCTTGACATGGCTGCGGAAGGGGGTTTTGCTCACGATTGCCAGTGTAGCGATGACTTTTCCCCATTCCCGCCCATGAACGCTCCCCTCCCACCCGATCCGCCTCGTTTGGACTTC
>JANPHJ010000026.1:0-25204 GCA_031424395.1 Chthoniobacter sp. | reverse complement strand
GGCGAGGTGCTCATCGACGTCAAGGCCGCGGGGATGAATTTCCGCGACGTGCTCAAGGCGCTCGCGCTTTATCCCGGCGAAGCGCCGGACGCGCGCATCTTCGGCGATGAGGTCGGCGGCATCGTCACCGCCGTCGGCCAGGACGTGAAACACGTCGCGCCCGGCGACCGCGTCTTCGGCCTCGCGGTCTTCGGCCTGGCCACGCAGACGCTCGCGCGCGGCGGCGATGTGCGGCGCATTCCGGGCGCGCTGTCCTTTGAGGAAGCGGCCACGCTGCCCGTGGTTTTCATGACCTCGTGGCACGCGCTGGTCAACGTGGCGCGGCTGCGCGCGGGCGAGACGATCCTCGTCCACGCGGGCGCGGGCGGCGTCGGCATGGCGGCCATTCAGATCGCGCTGCACCTCGGCGCAGAGGTCATCGCCAGCGCCGGCAACGCCACCAAGCGCGCGCTGCTCGAGACGCTCGGCGTGCAGCATGTCATCGACTCGCGCCGCGGCGATTTCGCCGAAGCCGTCATGGAACTCACGGGCCGTCGCGGCGTGGACGTGGTGCTCAACGCGCTCGCCGCCGAGGCCATCCCGATGGGCCTTTCGTGCCTCGCCGAATTCGGCCGCTTCATCGAAATCGGCAAACGCGACATCTACCAAAATTCCCGCCTCCCGCTCTGGCATCTGCGGCGCAACGCGTCTTTCCACGTCATCGCCATGGACGCAGTTTTCAGCGGCGACGAAAAGCTCACCTGCGCCATGCTCGCCGACCTCGCCGCGCTGGTGGAGCAAGGCGCGCTGCGCCCGCTGCCCTTCCGCGCCTTCCCCGCGGCCCGCATCGACGCGGCCTTCCGGCTCATGGCCGGCGGCCGGCACATCGGCAAAGTCGTGGTCGCCTTTCCCGCCGCGTTCGTCCCGCGCCGCGGCACGCCGCTGCCCGCGCCTTTCACGGTCAAAGGCGACGGCTGCTACCTCATCACTGGCGCGTTCGGCGGTTTCGGCAAAGTGCTTGCGCAATGGCTCGTCGAGTGCGGCGCGCGGCATCTCGTGCTCAGCAGCCGCAGCGGCGCGGCCACGCCGGAGAGCGCGGCTTTTGTGGAGAGCCTGCGCGCCCGCGGGGTCAGCGTGCGCATTGTGAAAGCGGACGCCGGTGAGCCCGCGGACATGGCCCGGCTGCTCGCGGAAATCCGCGGCGGCCCGCAGCCGTTGCGCGGACTTTTTCACCTCGCCATGGTCATCGACGACGCGCCGATGGCGCTGCTCACCCGCGAGCGGATGCGCACCGTTTTGGCCCCCAAGGCGCACGGCGCCTGGATGCTCCACGAAGGCACGCGCGACCTGGCCCTCGACTGCTTCGTGATGTTCTCCTCCATCTCCAGCATCTTCGGCAATCCGGCGCAGGCGAACTACGGCGCGGCCAACGCCTTTCTCGACTCCCTCGCCCACCACCGTCGCGCGCTCGGCCTGCCCGCGCTCACTATCAACTGGGGCGTGCTCGGCGGCGAAGGCTACGTCGCGCGCAACGAACGCGTCGCCGAATTTCTCCTCCGCCAAGGCACCGCCGCGCTCACGCCCGGTGAAGTCATGGCGCTCATGGAATCTTTCCTCACCGCGGGCCTCACGCAGGCCGCGGCGATCCGCGTGGACTGGGCGAAATGGCGGCAGTCGTTCCGCAGCATGCAGGAGAATCCTTTGCTGGAGCGCATCTTCGCGTCGGTCGAGGGCGAGGACGCGGGCGGCGTGACCGGCGACTGGCGCGCGAAAATCGAGTCCGCCGCGCCGGGCGAAAAGGAGGGCGTCATCGCGCAGGCCGTGCGCGAAGTCGTGGGCGGAGTCCTGCGCGTGAAGCCCGACAGCCTGCGCGACGACCAGCCGCTCACCGACCTCGGGCTCGATTCGCTGATGGGCGTGGAGATCGAAAATTCGCTCGAAGCCGCCATCGGCGTGGCCCTGCCGCCGACCAGCCTGATGCGCGCGCGCACCATCGGCCAGATCGCCACTTTGATCGCCGGCCATCTCGGCGGAACCACGCCGGCCGCACCCGCCGCGACCGCGCCCCCGACGGCGGAAGCCGCGGTGGCCGAGGTCGATCTGGACGCGCTTTCCGACGAAGAACTCGACCGGCTGCTCGGCGAAGATGCGCCCGCCGAGGTGCGCTAAACCGCACGCAAAAACCATGTCCGAAGCCAAACGCGACCGTCTCAAGCAATGGCTGGCAAGCGGCGAGGCGCGGCTGCTGCCGCTCACTTTCCCGCAGCGCGAGCTGTGGGAGACTTCGCCGGTCGCGGTCACGGACATGGCGCATCACATCTGCTGCCTCATCGCGGTGCGCGGCCCGATCACGCCCGAGGACTGCCGCGCCGCCGTGCAGCTCGTGGTGGAGCGGCAGGAGGCGCTGCGGCTGTCTTTTTTGCCGGGGAAAAACGGGCCGGTGCAGATGATCCGGCAGACCGGCGAGGCGAATTTCCACGTGCGCGAACTCTCGGCTGCCGAGGGCGCCCCCGACGCTATCGAGGAGTTGGCGCGCGAGATTTTCGCCGAGCCTTTCGACCTCGTCCAGGGGCCGGTCTACCGCTTGGTGATGCTGCGGCGCGGCGCGGAGGATTTCGTGCTCGCGTTCGCCATTCACCACGCCGTCGCCGATGGGTGGACGCTGGGCATGTTCGTGGAGGATTTGTGCGGCGCCTATCTGCACGGCAAGCTGGGCCGGCGTGAGCCGCTGCCCGCGGTGCCGCTCAGCTACTCGGCGTGGGGCGCGGCCGAGCGCGCGTTTTGGACGCCCGCTGAACTCGCGCCGCGCGCTGCTTTTTGGCAAAGCAACCTTGCCGGCACGCCCCGGCTTTGGAGCACGCGCGAGCAGCCGAAGTCCGTGGCAGGCGCGGCGCAGCGCTGGGTCGCGCGCCTCCCGGCCGAGCTGGGCGGCGCGGCGCGCGAGCTGGCGCGGCGCAGCGGGGCCACGCTCTTCAGCACCCTGCTCACCGCTTTCCAAATCGCTCTCGCCCGCTGGACTGGCGCGGACGACCTCGTGGTCGGCACACCCGTCGCGAACCGCGGCAAACAGGCCGTGCGTGAGACGATGGGCTACTGCTCCGGCGTTGTGCCGCTGCGCGGGCAGATCGACCGCGCCCGGCCATTTTCCGAGGCGCTGCGATCTGTCTATCAGACCACCATCGATGCCTTCGCCCACGCCATGCCCTTCGCCGAACTCGTGCGCGCCGTCGGCGACCCCGCCGCGCCCGGCTACAACCCCGTTTTCGAGGTGCGCTTCGCTTTGCAAAACCATCCCGTCCCTGAGATCGCCATGATCGGGCTTTCGGCCAAACTGAGCATGCGCTCGACCGGCACGCCGCGCTTTGACCTCGCGTGCGAAATCACCGAGGAAGGCGAGGCCATGGAAGTGGCGTGGCTGTTCCGGCCCGGTCTTTTTCTTCAAGCCGAAATCCGGGACCTGGACCGCCTTTTCCAAAACGTGCTGACCGGCGCCTGCCGCGCCCCCCAGAGCCGCACCGCCGTGCTGATGGCCTGACCGCGATGAATCCGACGACAATCGAAACCTCCGTCGAACCGCAAGCGCCGCACTGGGTCAACCGCGCGGCTTTTCCGCTGATCTCCGCCGCGCTCATGCTCACGCAGGCGGCGTCCGGCGTGGCGTTGCACCACGGGCTGACGTGGGTGGCGGTGGCGCTCGTGCCGGTCATCAGCCACTTCATGCACGGGCAGCTTATCGGCTTTCACGAGGCGTCGCACGGGCTGCTGCGCAAGAGCCGGCGCTTGAACGATTTCGACGGCATGCTCATCGGCGTGCTGAGCCTGATGAGCTTTACCCTCTACCGCGCGGCACACCAGAAGCACCACGCTCATCTCGCCACCGAGCGCGACGTGGAGCTGTGGCCGTTCGTCCATCCCGGCACCCCGCGCTGGGCGCGCGTGCTCACCGCTTTCCTCGAGCTGAACTGCGGCCTGCTCTTTACCCCGTTCCTTTTCCTGCGCGCCTTTTTGCGGGCGGACTCGCCCGTCCGCAGCCCGAAAGTGCGCCGCCGCGTGTGGGGGGAGTTCGCGCTCATCGCCGTGGTTTGGAGCGGCGTGCTGACCGCTGTCGCGTGGTTCCACGTCTGGCCGTATTTCCTGTGGCTGTTCCTCGCGCCCGCGGTCATTGCGGGAAATTTGCAGAGCTGGCGGAAGTACATCGAGCACGTCGGCCTCACCGGCTCCACGGTCCGCAGCGCCACGCGGAACATCATCCCGGACGGGCGGCTCGGGCGGCTTTTTGCGGTCACGCTGCTGCACGAGCCGTATCACGGCGTCCATCATCAGCGCGCCGGACTTTCGCATGCGGAGCTGCCGCAGTTCGCCGCCGAACTCGCGCCCGAGCATCCCGACGAAGCCCCGCCTTTCCCCAGCTATCGCCATGCCCTGGGCCATCTCCTGCGCAGCCTCGCCGATCCGCGCGTGGGCGCGCAGTGGCACACCGACCGATGAGCGCCGCGCCCTTTGTTTTCGAGGCCGCCGGGCTGAAGAAGGATTATGACGACGGCCAGGTGCAGGCGCTGCGCGGTGTGGATTTTCGCATCGCGCCGGGCGAGCTCGTCGCGGTCATCGGGCCCAGCGGCTGTGGCAAAACCACGCTCCTGCAAATGCTCGGCGCGCTCGACCGGCCGAGCGCCGGCACGCTGCTCTACCGCGGCCAGTCGCTGCCCGACACGCCCGATCCCGCCGCCTACCGCGCGCGAGAAATTGGCTTCATTTTCCAGGCGTTTCATCTCCTGCCGACCTTCACCGCGCTGGAGAATGTCCAGATCCCCATGTTCGAGTCCGCCACGCCGCTCGCGGAGCGCAAGGACCGCGCTATCGAGCTGCTCAAAGCCGTCGGCCTGGAAAAACGGCTCGACCATTTTCCCGCCAAACTCTCCGGCGGCGAACGGCAGCGCGTGGCCATCGCCCGCAGTCTGGCCAACGGCCCCGGCGTGCTCCTCGCCGATGAGCCCACCGGCAATCTCGACAGCGAAAACGCGCGCGTGATTTTGGAACTCCTCACGCAACTCCATCACGAGCGCGGCATGACCCTCGTGCTCATCACCCACGACATGGGCATCGCCCGCCGTGCCGCGCGCGCCATCCAGATGCGCGACGGCCACATCGTCTTCGACGGCCCGCCAGCACAGCTCCCAACCGACTCGTGACATGACTTTTTTCATCGTCGTCATCCGCGGTCTGCTGCGCCGTCCCGTGCGGACGGGGCTCACGCTGGTCGGCATCGCCATTGGCATCGCCGCGGTGGTGGCGCTGGTCGGGATGTCGCGCGGGTTTGAGAGCAGTTGGACCGCGGGCATGAAGTCGCGCGGCACCGACATCGTGGTCAACAACATGGGCAGCGCACTGGTGCCCAAGCCCTTCCCCGCCGCCGTACGCGACCGCATCGCCGGGCTGCCGGGCGTAGCCGCGACTTGCGCGATTTTGGTCGAGCTGACCAGCGTCGAGAGCGCGGACATGACCATCGTCTCGGGCCGGGAGTGGGGCGGATTTTCGTGGCAAAACATCAAGCCGATCTCCGGCCGGCTGCCGCGCGACGCCACCGAGCGCGCCGTCGTGCTCGGCACCACGGCGGCGGAAATGTTGAAGAAAAAAGTGGGCGACACGCTCCAGCTCGAGACCGAGGAGCTGACCGTCGTCGGCATCGTGGAGGGCGGGGCCATGGTCGAAAACGGCTCGGTCATTCTCGCCCTGCCGCTGCTCCAGGAACTCACCGGCAACCAAGGCCGCATCAACATCATCGACGTCCGCGCCACGCCCGGCTCGACCGAGGCCGACATGAACCGCGTGTGCGCGCAGATCGCCGCCACGGTGCCGGAAGTCCGCGCCCAGGTCGCCGGCGAGCACATCCGCAGCAGCCAGGCCTTCCGCATCATCAGCGCCATGAGCTGGGGCACCTCGCTGCTCGCCGTGCTCGTGGGCGTGCTCGGGGTGATGAACACGATGCTGATGACCGTCTTTGAACGGAAGCAAGAGATCTGCATCCTGCTCGCCCTCGGCTGGCGGCGCGCGCGGATCGTGCGCATGATTTTGTGCGAGTCCGCGCTGCTCGGTCTCGGCGGCGGAATCGTCGGCGTGGGGCTCGGCGTGGCCGGGGTCAATGTGCTGAAAACCACGCCTGCCATCCGCGGCCTGCTGGAGCCGGATCTCAGTCCCGGCCTCATGGTCATGGCCGTGGTGATGGCCGTGGTTGTGGGCGTCGCCAGCGGCCTCTATCCCGCGTGGCGCAGCTCACGGCTCACCCCAAGCCTGGCCTTGCAGGGTTGAAAAAGTAACCGCCACGAATCGCTCGCGCGCCGAATCCTCTGCCATGAACCTTCGCCTTCCCTTTCTCGCCGCCGCCCTCGGCCTGCTCAACATTTGCCCCGCCGCCGCCGCCGAGCCTGCATCCGTCACCGCCAGCGACCTCGCCACGCAGCTCAGCGCCCGGCAGCAGGACGGTGCGGCGCTGGTACGCGTGAAGCTCGAAGTAAAGGACGCCGCCGGCGCCATGAAGACCGCGCTCCAGCTCCAGATCAAATCACGCGCCACCCGCGCCGGCACCGACCTCGTGTACCAAGTGCTCTGGCCGAAGGAGCGCAAAGGCGAGGCCGTCCTCCTGCGCAAAAGCGGCAGCCGCACCGCGACCGGCACCCTTTTCACCCCGCCCGACACCACGCGCCCACTCGACGCGGCGCAGATGAAAGACGCGCTCTTCGGCAGCGACCTTTCGTACGAGGACGTGATCGAAAACTTCTTCGCCTGGGATCAGCAAACGCTCGGCGGCACGGAAGTCGTGGATCGGGTGCCCTGCCAGATCCTCGAGTCCAAGCCCGGCAAAGGCGAACGCTCCGCCTACGCCAGCGTCCGCACCTGGGTGGACCTCCGCCGCCTCGTCCCGCTGCGCGTGGAAAAGTACGGCGCCTCCGGCAAGCTTGTCCGCCGCATCGACACCACCCGCGTGGCCAATGATGACAACGGCCGCCCCATCCCCGCCAACCTCACCGTCCGCGGCCCCCGCGGCGACACCGTCACCGACCTCGACGGCTCGAAAATCAAGCACGGCGTCACCTACACCGACGACGACTTTTCCCCCGAAAAGCTCAGAGACGCCACCACCCCGCGGGCCGCTCCCGAGTAGCCCCCGCGGCTTGCGTGGTTGCAGCGCCCGGGCTTCCGTGCGACGGATCAAAGCTATGTTCAACTCCCCTCGAACGCTCCTTTACGGCCTCGTGCTGTTTTTCTTGTTGGTCTTAGCCCGGCCCATTCGCGCGCAGACTGTCTATATCGCCGAGTTTCTCGCGGAAAACCAAGCCAACCCCAGGGTCGATGAGGACGGCGACCACTCGGACTGGGTGGAGCTATGGAACTCCGGCGCGACCGCCATCAGCCTCAATGGCTGGTATCTTACTGACACCGCCGGCGATTTGCGCAAGTGGCAGTTTCCCGTCACTACGCCCGCCGTGTCCCTGGCCGCTGGCAGCCGGCTGATCGTCTTTGCCTCCAGCAAGGATCGCAAGCTAGCCCTCACCAAGCTCCATACCAGCTTCAAGCTTAGCAAGAACGCCGGCAGTTACTTGGCTCTCGTCCGGCCCGACGGGCTGACGGTCGAGCATGCCTACAATGGCTACCCTCAGCAGGTGCAGGACATTAGCTATGGCCTGCCTTCGCTCAATAGCACCCAGACCTTTGTCGCCGCCGGGGCGGCGGGCAAGGCTAAAGTCCCCGCCTCCGTCGCGGACATGCCCACCGGCACCGCGGGCTGGCACTCCATCACCTACAATGACAGCGCCTGGCAGGCCGGCGCCACCGGCTTTGGCTATGACACCACCGGCAGCTACGGTACTCTCATCGGGGCGGGCGGCGATGTGCAGGCTTCCATGTATCAGGTCAACCGGACCCTGCTCATCCGCATCCCCTTTACCGTCGCCAGCGCCGCGCAGGTCACGGCTTTGACCCTGAAGATGAAATATGACGACGGTTTCATCTGTTACCTCAACGGCAGCCTGATCGCCTCTAACTATTCCAATGGCACCAACTGGAACTCCTCCGCCCTCATCGACCGCAACGGCGTCCTCGTGTCCAGCTATGAGAACTACACGCCCACCAACGCTCAGGCCTATCTGGTGAACGGGACCAACGTGCTCTCCTTTCAACTGCAAAATTATAACAGCGCCACGGACTCCGACAGCTTTGGCAACGCCAGCGGCTCGCGCACCCTCTGCCTGCCGGTACTCGAAGGCACCGTCAGCTCCGGAATCGGTGCGCCTGGCTACCTCGCGAGCGCCACCCCCGCCGCCCCCAATGCGGCCGCTCTCGGCGCCCTCGGGCCCGGGGTGAGCCAGACTACCGACTCCGTGGCCGTGCGGCCCACCGGCGACGCCGCCAGCGCACCCATCACCGTCACCGCCAAAGTCCTCCCGACCATCAACCCCCTCGCCGCCGTCAGCCCGGTCAAACTTTACTACCGGGTCATGTTCAATGCGGAGGCCAGCGGCGTGGTTATGCGCGACGACGGTCTCGCGCCCGACCTCATTGCCAATGACCACATCTTTACCGCCCTGCTCCCGACGGTGAACGCCGGCGCCGCGCAGATGATCCGCTGGCGCGTAGAGGCGCGCGATACCGCGAACACCGCCGCCACCGACCCGCCTTATCGGATCAGCACCGATAATGACCAGTACTTCGGCACCGTCACCCAGGATGTCATCACCACCAGTCAGCTCCCGATCCTCCATTGGTTCCTACCCTCGGGCTCGGTCACCCCGACGTATCTCCCCGGCACTACCGGCGGCTGCCGGTGCTCCTTTTTCTATGTCGAGCGCACTGCCAGCGGCACTTATCTGCCCGGGCGCTTCTATGACAATGTGCAGGTCGATCTTCACGGCCAGTCCACCTCCGGCTTCCCGGTCAACAAGAAGAGCCACGACATCAACTTCAGCCAGGAAAACCAGTTCAAATGGAAGACCGGCGAGCGGGCGGTGTCGGCCATCAACCTGCTGACTAATTACGCCGACAAGTCCAAGGTGCGGAACAACCTGGCCTATGAAACATGGGCGGGGTCGGGTCACCTCGCCTCGCATTTTTCTGTCCCGCTGCGCGTCCAGCAAAACGGCGCCTTCTGGGGCATCTACGACCTGACGGAAAATGGCAACAGCGACTTTCTCGAACGCGCCGGCCTCGATCCCAACGGTACCCTGTATAAGATCTACGACACTTTTTCCGATGGCGGAGGCTCCGCCGAGAAGAAGACCGGGGAGCCAATCACCGACAAGAGCGACCTCGCGGCCATGGAGACGGCGCTCAACACCAGCAACGCCCTGGCCGCGCGCCGCCAGTATGGCTTCGACAGCATGGATGTGCCGACCATGGTCAACTACTTGGCGGTCAATGACCTGATTGTTAACAACGACCAAGGCCATAAGAATTGCTACATCTACCGCGACACCTATGGCTCCGGGGAATGGGCCATCCTCCCGTGGGACCAAGATCTGAGCTTCGGCCACACCTGGACGGGCAGCGGGCAGGGTTATTTCGACGATGACCTCGACGCCCAGCGTCCGCTCCGCAATGGGGCGGACAACCGGCTCAAGCAGCTCATCTGGCAGTCCGCCGACCTGAACGCCATGTATGTCCGCCGCCTGCGCACGCTGATGGACAAATACCTCGTCTCCGCCGCGGCCACGTCCGGCCCGTGGGAGACCCGTATCAATGAGATTCTCAATCAACTCGACCCACCCGCCGCCGGGACTGGCTCCGATGCCTATCTGGACATGCTCAAATGGGGTTACTGGGTGGATGGGAACAACAGCCAACTGGGTGTGGGTGCCTACACGGCCAATCATTTCATCCGCACCCAGGGCATACGCATCTTGAACAACAACCCCGCGCCGAGCGCTGACTTTCCCGGTGCCAATCCTTACGCCGCGTATGGCTACACCAGCCTGCCGGCCTTTCTCCCCGGCCGCCGCCAGTATCTGTACACGCTGAACCCCACCAGCGGTGGCACCCCCATTCCCGCCGCCCAACTGCCAGCGCCCGGGGGACTGGTCTTTGAGCAGACCGACTTCAATCCAGCGTCCGGCAACCAGGAGCAGGAATATTTCATCCTCCGCAATAACAGCGCGAACTATATCGACATCTCCGGCTGGAAGATTACCGGCGCGGTGAGTTGCACCTTCCGCGCCGGCACGGTTATCCCGCCATTCACTGCTGGCAGCGCCATCGCCGATACCGGCGATGTCCATACCGGCCGGCTGCATGTCGCCCGCAATCCCGGTCAGTTCCGCCTGCGCGCGGCCAGCCCAAAAGGCGGCCAGTACCGCCTCGTCGTCGGCCCTTATTCCGGCCAGCTCTCGGCCCGCGGCGAGACGGTGAATCTCATCATCCCAGGGGCCACGCCCGCACAGGATGTGCTCGCCGCCACCATGACCTATGCCGGCGCACCCACTGCGGCGCAAAACGCCCTCCGCATCACCGAGCTGAACTTTAACCCGGCCGATCCCAGCCCGGCCGAACTGGCCGCCCTGCCGGGCGTGCAGGCGGCGGATTTTGAGTTCATCGAACTCATTAACACCGGACTTACTCCGCTCAACATCGGCGGGGCTCGCTTTGACAAAGGTCTCACCTTCACCTTCCCGCCCGGCTTTACCCTCCAGCCGGGCCAGCGCTGTGTCATCGCCGCGCTCACCGCGGCCTATAACCTGCGTTACAGCGGCGCCGGCGCGCTCCTCGCCGGACAGTGCGAAGGCAACCTCAGTAACAGCGGCGAGACCATCCAGCTCCTCGACGCCGTCGGCGAATCCATCCTCCAGTTCGACTACGATCCGCTCTGGTTCGCCGTGCCCGCGTCGGGCAACCCGACGGTGCTCACCGCTGTAACCGGCTATTCCCTCGTCGCCCGCACCAGCAGCCCTGCGTGGAATGGCTATGACACCGCCACCAACTGGGCGCTGTCCGACACCGCCGGCGGCACCCCTGGCACGGGCGACCCCAGCTTTGCCAATGTCTTCATGGGCTGGCGCAAAACTTACTTTACCCCCGCCGAGGAAGCCAATCCCGCCGCCGCCGTGGCTGCCGATGCGGACGGGGACGGGCGCTCGAACTTCGAGGAGTTCGCCTTTGGCGGAAACCCGCGCGCCTTTGAAAGCAAGCCGCAGCCCGTCTCATCCATCGTCACCGACAGCGGCACGGACTACCTGGCCATTACCTTTGACCGACGCCATCACCCCCTCGACACGGCCATTACGGTCGAGGCCAGCAGCGATCTTAGCTCATGGGTTCCGGTGAATCTCCCGGTCGGCAGTGTTACTGACCTAGGCAGCGGGATGGAGCGCGCGACCTATCGCGACAGCCAGCCCCTCGCCGCCGGCCAGCGGTTCCTGCGCGCCCGCGCCACGCGGTAGGCTCGGGGAGAAAGGCACTGGCATGACCCGGCGCGGTGCCTTCCTTCATTTCATCCGCCGCAGGAGATTGAGATGAAAGTTGCCGAGCGGGAACTCGTCGTCCTGCACCAGGGCGAGCCACTTTTTCACCTCCGTCTCATCGTCGAACTGCCGCACCCCGGCCTTCCATTTCGAGGCGACGTGCGGCGGGACGTAGCGCGCGATGAGGTCGTGCGCGGTCAGCCAGAAGGTGAGCCGCGAGCAGTCCGCGCCGAACTTGTAGAGCGCGGTAATTTCCTCGCGCAACCCGCGGATGCCTGCCGCCACCGCGTCCCAGTGGATCGCGACGCGATTGTCGCGCCAGACGAGCGCGTCGCGCTGGTGCAGATACGAAAAAAGGAGCTGGCCGCCGAGCGCGTCGTAATTCCGCACGCGCGGGCCGGTGATGGGGAAGCGGAAGATGCGATCGAGCACAATGGCCCAAGTGACGTAGCGGCCAAACGGAAACCCGCCCGCGGCCAGCTGCGCCGCCTCTTCGAAGCTGCGCAAATCCACGCGCAATTCCTCCAGCCCGTACATCCAGAATGGAGCGCGCTGCCGGATCATAAACGGGTCGAACGGCAGCTCGCCGAGACTGTGCGAGGCATCGTGGATGAGATCCCAGAGCGCCATCGTCTCCTCGATGAGCGGCCGACCGCCGAGCCAGCATTCCAGCTCGGGAAAAAGCGTGAGCCCCGTGACTTCCGCCGCGCGCTGCACGCAGCGTTGCAGCCGCAGCGCTTCGCGGTCGCAGAAGATGGTAGCGAAGTGGTTCGACGGGCGCGCCCCGACGGCCACGGTCTCGGGGAAAAGCACCGCGCACTCGCTCGCGTAGCCGGCCGTGAAATCGAGCAAATGCCCCGGCGCGAACTTGGCATTGCGGTAGCCCGTAAGCTCCAGCGCGGCCAGCCAGTCGGGCCACGGCGTGCGCATGAGCAGCGCCTCGAAGCGCGTGTCGCCCGAGGCGTTCGGGGTGTAGAGCGGAAAGACGGCGAGGCTTTCGCGCCCGTCGCACCGCGCGTGCTCGGGATGAAACGCGGCGAGCGCTTCGCCGAAGTTGGGCCGCGCAAAGCCGCCCGCGACCCACGCCCGGAAATCGCGCGGGAGCTGATCGAAATACTCCGCCTGATGCGGAAACTGCGGGCACAGCTCCGCGAGGTTCCCGAGCACCGCATCCACCAGCACAGCCGCCGCGCTCCGGTGCGCTTCCGCGACGCTCCCATCCGGCGCTTGCAGCGCGCGCAGCGCATTGATCGCCACCTTCAACCCACCCCACGGCCCCGGCTCTCTTCCGCCCTCCGCCCTCTGCGCTGCGACTTTCCCAAACGCCGGCGCGGCGAGCCAGTGGATGACGTTCAGCCAAAGTTGCGCGTGCCCGCCCTCACCGATGCGCTCATCGCCAAACAGCACCGAATCCGTCACTACCACGATGCGTCCCGCGCCCAGCCGCGACACCGCAATCAGCCCCGCACCCGGCGGACATGCGTGCGCGGACGTCTGCCAGACGATCTCACCCGGCGGCTCCACGGCGCACCAGCCCGCGCGGAAAAAACACGCGCGCTCCACGCCATGCGCCAGCGGCGTGGCGGCGGCGGGCTCGCCGAGCAGCCATTCCGCGTTGTCGTGGAGGCAGGCGCCGCGGTCAAAGGCCGTGCCGTTTTCCAGCCGCAGCCCGCTCGGCGCAAGCAGCTCGTTGAGGTTGTCGCCGTACTTGTCGTGCTCATATTCCGTGATGACCAGCAGCCCGCCACCCGCCCGCACGAAAGCCTGCACGTCCGCGATTTCCCGCACCGTCAGCGCGGGCGAACCGTGCGAAGTCGTGCGCTCCCAGCGCGGGTCGCACGGATGCGCGAGCACCAGCACATCCGCCTCCGCGAGCGCGGCGCTTTCCAGCGGTTGCGCCACGTTTCGCCTGACCGTGAAATCCCGCACCGCCAGTGCCTCCGCCGCGCGCTGATACGAGGAGTTTGCGGGATTTTCCGGCTGCATCTCCCGGGCGCGCTCCGCCGAGACCGACCAGCTCTCGCTGTGAAACTCGTCGAACAAAACACGGGCGTATTTGCGTGGCGTGGGATTCATCGTCAGCCTCCGCGGACAGCCTACGCGCCGGGCGTCATTGCGCCACCTCGCAGGCGTCGGCTCATCCGGGAAAAGCGATGCTTCCGGCGTAGTGCGTGTCGAGCTGCGGGTGCAGCGCGGGGAGGGCGGCGAGGCGGCGGACGTGCTGGGTGAAGTCGTGGGCTTCATCGGCGGTGAGCGGGCGTTTGAGCAGGATGGCTTCGCGGTAGCTGAGCCACTTTTTCAAAACCTGATACCCGCCCAGCGTGTGCGTCCACACGGCGGCGGGCACGTCCTTCCAGCGGGTCGTCCCGTTTAGATGCACATCCACGAAACCCGCGCCGCGCGTGCCGGGGCGCACGTCGTCGGGGCCGGGCATGACCACGCCGCTTTGGCCGGCGTAACCCCAACGGGCGGTGAGATTCATATCAGTAAGAAACGTGCTGGACCTCGGGTCGTTGGAGTTAGGAATCTTTGTCGTGACCGACCGGCTTCACCTCCAGCACGCCGCGCTCGGGGTGCAGTTTCAGGAGCGAGACTTCGCCGGGATGCTGCCGCAGTTCCTTCGCCGAAAAGAAGCCGCCATCCGGCAGACCCGCCCCGCTATTGGCCGGATGAATGACCGCGGTGATCTTCGGCTTGAGCGCGCCGCCGATTTCGTTGAGCAGATGGGCCAGCGCGGGATAGCCCGAAGTCTCCGCCGTGCCCGCACCGCGCACGGCGCAGAAATCGGCGAGGTGGCGTTCCTCGGGGGTCATCGGCGGGAGGATGCACGCCGCCGCCGGGAGCGCAAGCGCGCGGGGATTTTCATGCCGTCAAACCGCCGGCGTCGCGCAAGAACGCGGCCACGTCTTCCGCCGTGGTGTCCCACGAGCACATCAGCCGGGCCGCGCCGTCGGGGCCCACATCGGTGTAGAACTCCCAGCCGTGCGCGCGCAGCCCGGTGAGCAGCGCGGGCGGGAGCGTGGCGAAAACCACGTTCGCCTCGCGCGGGTAGAGCACGCGCGCGCCGGGGAGCGCGCGCAGGCCGGCGTCGAGCTGCGCGGCCATGGCGTTGGCGTGCGCGGCGTGGCGAAGCCAGGCGCCGCCGCGCAGGACGCCGACCCACGGCGCGGCGAGAAAGCGCATCTTCGACGCGAGCTGCCCGCCCTGCTTCCGCCGGTACTGGAACTGGCGCGCGAGGTCGCGGTTGAAAAAGACGAGCGCTTCGCCAAAAGGCAGGCCATTCTTGGTGCCGCCGAACGAGAGTACGTCCACGCCTGCCTCCGCGGTGAATTTTTGCGGCGGCACGCCGAGGGCGGCAGCGGCATTGGCAAAGCGCGCACCGTCCATGTGCAGTCGGAGATCAAGCGCCCGCGCGGTTTTGCCGAGCGCGGCAACTTCCGCCGGCGCATAGACGGCACCGAGTTCCGTCGATTGCGTGATGCTGATCGCGCGCACTTTTTGCGCATGCACGTCGCGCCGGTTCCGGGTCGCGCGCTCGACTTCGGCGGGCGTGATTTTGCCCTGCGCGCCGGGCAGCCGCACGAGCGTGGTGCCGTGCGCGAAAAAACCCGGCGCGCCGCACTCGTCCGTCGCCAGATGCGCGTGCTCGTGGCACAGCACGCTCTCAAACGGCGCGCACATGGCCGCGACGGCTAGCGAATTGGCGGCGGTGCCGTTGAAGACGAAATGCACCTCGCACTCCGTCTCGAAAATTTCGAGCAGCAGCCGCCCGGCCTCCGCCGTCCAGCCATCCGCGCCGTAGCTCGGCGCGTGGTCCACATTGGCCTCCGCCAAGGCTGCCCACGCTTCCGGGCAGACGCCGGCCCAATTGTCGCTGGCAAACTGGCGGCGCGTTTCCGGAGTCGTCATGCGCCCAGTTTCCCCCGCGCGCCGGAGCTGTCAGCTAATATGTTGGCCGCGCTTTTTGCCCAAAGGCGCGCCGGCCTTGGCGGATGGATGAGTGCGGCGTCTTGCCATTGCGAGGACGCATGCCACTTTTTCCACCCGTGAGTTTCCGCCTCCTCATTCTCGCCATGCTTCTCGCCGCGTCGCTCGCGCGGGCCGGGGACGCAGCGCTGCCGGACAGGATCGAGTTCAACCGCGATGTGCGGCCGATCCTGTCGGACACTTGCTTCAAGTGCCACGGCTTCGACAAAAAGCATCGCGAAGCCGACCGGCGGCTGGACCTCCGTGAGGGTGCGCTGGCGGAGCATGAAGGCGTGCGCGCCATCGTCCCCGGCAAGCTCGCGGAGAGCGACGCGCATGAGCGCATCCACTCGACGGATGCGGACGAGCAGATGCCGCCGCCGAAGTCCGGCAAGAAGCTGACCGCGCGGCAAATTGCGATTCTCGACAAATGGATCGAGCAGGGCGCGGAGTATCAGCCGCATTGGTCGTACCTCGTGCCGGGGCGGCCGGCGGTGCCGCCCGCGGGCGACGCGGCTTTTGTGAAAAACCCCATCGACGCGCTGGTGCTCGCGCGGCAGCGGGAGCTGGGACTCGCGCCTGCGGCGGAGGCGGATCGCGTCACGCTCATCCGCCGCGTTTCGCTCGATCTCACGGGTCTGCCGCCGACGCCCGCGGAGGTCGATGCGTTTGTCACCGACCAGGCTGCGGATGCTTATGAAAAGCTCGTCGAGCGCCTCCTCGCTTCGCCGGCCTACGGCGAGCGCATGGCCATCTCCTGGCTCGATCTGGTGCGCTACGCCGACACCATCGGCTACCACTCGGACACGCCGCGCAACGTCTGGCCGTATCGCGATTACGTGATCCGCGCGTTCAACGACAACCTGCCCTTCGACCGTTTCACCATCGAGCAGCTCGCCGGCGATTTGCTGCCCGGCGCGACGCGCGAGCAAAAGGTCGCCAGCGCCTACAACCGGCTGCTGCTCACGACCGAGGAAGGCGGCGCGCAGCCGAAGGATTACGAAGCGCGCGCAGTCACGGATCGCGTGCGCTCCATCGGCACGACCTGGCTCGCGCAGACCACGGGCTGCTGCCAGTGCCACGATCACAAATTCGACCCGATCCTCACCCGCGACTTCTACCGGCTCGGCGCGTTTTTCGCGGACATCAAGGAGAGCGCCATCGGCAAACGCGAGGACGGGATGATCGTCGCGACGCCGGAGGAGGAGGCGAAGTTGAAGCCATTGGACGGGCGCATCGCCGCGCTGGAGGCGGAGGTGGCGGCGCTGCCGAAAGATTTGCCAAAGGCGCTGCCGCTGCCGGGTTTCGAGGACGCGCGCATCTTCGTCGAGGACGCGCGCGAGGAGCGGAAAAAGTTCACCGCACCGCTGGCGAAGTGCCTCGTCTCCGAGGCCGCCGCGCCGCGTACCGTGCGCGTGCAGCCGCGCGGGGACTGGCAGAATGAAACGGGGGAGGTGGTCGAGCCGGGCGTGCCCGCGTTTCTCCCGCAGCCCGCCAACCCTGATGGCCACAGGCTTTCGCGGCTCGATCTCGCGCGGTGGATCGTGGCGCGCGACAATCCGCTGACGGCGCGCGTCTTCGTGAACCGGCTGTGGAAGCAGTACTTCGGCACCGGGCTCTCGAAGGTGCTCGACGACTTCGGCGCGCAAGGCGAGCCGCCGGTGAATCCCGCGCTGCTCGACTGGCTGGCGTGCGAGTTCATGGAGAACGGATGGGACGTGAAACGCATGGTGCGGCTGATCGTGACGAGCGGCACCTACCGCCAGAGCTCGGCTGCACCGAAGGCGCTGGTGGAGCGCGATCCCTTCAACCGCGAACTCGCGCGGCAGTCGCGTTTCCGGCTCGACGCAGAACTCGTGCGCGACAATGCGCTGGCGATCTCCGGGTTGCTCGTGCGGAAGATCGGCGGGCCGAGCGTGAAGCCGTACCAGCCGGCGGGCTATTGGGAGAACCTGAACTTTCCGGTGCGCGAGTGGACCGCGGACACCGGCGAGAGCCAGTGGCGGCGCGGGCTCTATACGTGGTGGCAGCGGTCGTTTTTGCAGCCCAGCCTGCTCGCCTTCGACGCGCCGAGCCGCGAGGACTGTACCGCCGAGCGCAACCGCTCCAACATCCCCCAGCAGGCGCTCGCGCTGCTCAATGACCCAACCTACGTGGAAGCCGCGCGCGTCTTCGCGGCGCGCATCGTGAAGGAAGGTGGCGCGGACACGGCGCAGCGCATCGCGTGGGCCTACCGCCAGGCGCTCGGGCGCGCGCCGCGGGCGGATGAGCTGCGCGTGACGATGACGCTTTTCGGCAAACACCTCGCGCTTTACGCGAATGACGCGCCCGCCGCCGAGCAGCTCGTGAAAGCGGGCCTCGCCCCGGTGGCGAAAGACGTAAACGTGAGCGAACTCGCCGCGTGGACGAGCGTGGCCCGCGTCATCCTGAACCTCCATGATACCATCACCCGCTCGTAGGTGCGCGGGTTGCGCAAAGCTGTTACCATCCCGCCATGAAAGCCACGCCACCGCCGACCCTCGCTGAAGTCCGCACGCGGATCGCGCCGTTGTGCCAGCACCATCCCATTCGACGGCTGGAAGTTTTCGGCTCGGTGGCGCAGGGCACGGCGCAGCCCGGCAGCGATGTCGATCTGCTCGTGACCCTCGAGGGCGCGGTTTCGACGACGCAGTTGCTCGACATGGCTGGCGAGGCGGAGGAACTCATCGGGGCGCCCGTGGACTTCGTGCTGCGGCAAAATATCGAGAGCGCGTCAGGCACCGATCGCCGCCAAGAGATTTTGCAAAGCGCCGTCTGCATCTATGGAGGCTGAACAGCGCGGGCGACTCGTGGACATCCTGCAAGCAGGCCGGCTGAGCGCGTCCTACGTGCAGGGCGTCGCGCCCGAGGATTTTCTCACGGACACCGAGAAACAGGACGCGGTGATCCGGCGCATCGAGATCATCGGTGATGCGGCGCGGCACTTCGCGGAAGAGACGCGCACGGCGATTCCGGCGCTGCCCTTCCGGCGCATGCGCGGCATGCGAAACATCGTCGCTCACGACTACGCCAACGTCGCCCTGCCCGTCGTCTGGGAAGTCGCGACACAACACGTTCCCGAACTCATCCGCATACTCGAAGAATTCTTCGCCGCGCCATCCAGCGATCAGCCATGAACGACCTCGCCCAATTCCACGCCCAGCAGCTCACCCGCCGCGCCTTTCTTGGCCGCGCCTCGCGCGGGCTCGGCGCGCTGGGGCTGGCGTCACTGCTGACGCCCGAGCTGTTGCGCGCCGCCGGGCCGGACCAATGGCCGGGGCTCATTCACCCGACGCATTTTCCGGCGAAGGCCAAGCGCGTGATCTACCTCTGCATGGCGGGCGGGCCGTCGCATTTGGAGACCTTTGATTTCAAGCCGAAGCTGCGCGAACTCGACGGGCAGGCGATGCCAGAATCCATCACCAAGGGGAAGCAGATCGCGCAGCTCCAAGGGCAGGCGCTGAAATGTTTCGGGCCGCAGCATGACTTCCAGAAGTTCGGCAAATGCGGCGCGGAAATCTCCGGGCTGTTCCCGTACATCGGCGCGGTCGCGGACGACATTTGCATCATCCGCTCGATGACCACCGAGGCGATCAACCACGATCCCGCGCACTGTTTCATGAACACTGGCACGACGATCTCGGGCCGGCCCGCGATGGGCGCGTGGGCGACTTACGGGCTCGGCAGCGAGGCGGAAAATCTCCCCGGATTTGTCGTGCTCACATCGCATGGCAAAGGCGGGCAGAACCAGCCCATCGCCGCGCGGCAGTGGTCGGCGGGGTTTCTGCCGAGCCGTTTCCAGGGGGTGCAGCTCCGCAGCAAAGGCGACCCGGTGCTTTATCTCTCGAACCCCGCGGGCGTCTCGCGCGACGCGCAGCACGAGGTCATCGAGGCGGTGAACACGATCAACCGCGCGACCAACGACCTCGCCGACGACCCGGAAATCGGCACGCGTATCGCGCAGTACGAGATGGCTTACCAAATGCAGGCCAGCGTGCCGGAGTTGATGGACATGAGCGCGGAGCCGGCCAGCGTGCTCGACCTTTACGGCTGCAAGCCGGGCGACGGTTCATTCGCCGCGAACTGCCTGCTCGCGCGCCGGCTCGCGGAGCGCGGGGTGCGCTTCATCCAGCTCTACCACAAGGACTGGGACCACCACGGCAACATCAAGAACGACATCAAGCTCAAGGCCGCCGAGGTCGATCAGGCGAGCGCCGCGCTCATTCAGGATTTGAAAGCGCGCGACATGCTGAAGGACACGCTGGTCATTTGGGGCGGCGAGTTTGGCCGCACGCCGATGTCGCAGGGCAACGGGCGCGACCACCACATCGCGGGCTTCTCGATCTGGATGGCGGGCGCGGGCATCCAGGGCGGCATCAGCCACGGAGCCACGGACGATTTTGGCTACAGCGCCGTCGAGGACGTGGTGGAAGTCCACGACCTCCACGCCACGATGCTGCACCTGCTCGGCATCGACCACCGACGGCTCACCTACCGCTTCCAAGGTCGCGACTTCCGGCTCACGGATGTGAGCGGGAATGTGATCAAAAAAATTCTCGCGTAGGTTTCGCTCGCTGCGTTGAAACCGTGGGCCGGATGACTCGCCCGGCGTCGCGACGGACTACGCGAGATCCAGCGCGCCGCATGCGCAGAGGTCGGCTTTGCCGAAGGTCGGCAGTTCGTGGCCATGGCGTGGGCGAGCGCGAGCCATAGGCGGTTGTGCGGGACTTTGTCGAGCTGCAGGCTGCGGCCCATTTTGAAGCCGGGGCCTCCGCCGACGATCACGCAGGGGATGTTGTCGAGGGTGTGCGAGTTGCCTTTGCCGAGTTCGTTGGTCCAAACGATCAGCGTATGGTCAAGCATGCTGCCGTCGCCGGTGGGCTCGGGCGTTTCGGCGAGCCGCTTGGCGAGGTAGGCGAGTTCGCCGCAGAACCACGCGTTGATTTTTTGCAGGCTTGTCGTGCGCGTCCTGATTCGTGTCGGGCTCTCGTGGGAAAGTGAGTGGTGGCCTTCCTGGATGCCGAGCCAGCGCATCTGTGGCTGGCCGACGGAACGCATGTATTGCCGTGGCCACGCAGGTCATGTCGTTGAACTGGTCAACGACAACACCCCGCAGATCAGCCGCATGCAGATCGACCTGCTGGTCAACGCGCGAGGCTGTCGCGATCCTTCATCTTTCCATAGAGCTTGCCGAACATCTGGCAGGGATTGTCCACCGGCGCGACGGGCTGGTTCGCCCCTGCGTAGCTCATGCGCGTCCACGGATCGGCGCGCTCCGGCACGGCGACGCCGAACTCGAGCGAGCCAAAGCGGGTGCGCGTCTCCGGCTGGCTCTGGAGGAAGTTTCTGATCTCCTGGTCGATCGAAATGCCGCCCGCCCAGCCGGCGGGACTGCCGCCGCCGCCGCGGATGTTGCCGGGCAGAAGCTCGCTGCCCGTGAGCAGGCAGCTCATCCCGCGCATGTGGCTGTCGCCGTCGCCGCGGATTTTGTTGAAAATGCCGTTGAGCACGAGCGTGCGATCCTTGAACGGCTCCAGCGGCTGCAGAATGGGCTTGAGCACGAATTCCGCCCCGGCCGGCTCGGGCCAGAATTCATTCGGCAGCGTGCCGTTCGGAGAAAACATGATCACCACCCGCTGCCGCCGCTGCGGCAGCGGCGCACCGCTGAGGCTGATCAGCCCCGCGAGAAAGGGCATGGCGGCGGCGGAGACGCCCAGCTGGCGGACGAATTGGCGGCGGGTGAGCATCGAACCAAGACACGTTGAAAGGAAATGACCGTCTTTACCACAAGGCGCTACTGCGAGTGGAGGCCGAGCAGCATTTCCGCACCGGGCAGCTCCGCAACGTGCGGCTGCTGGCCTTTGAGGACTATAAGCCGGGCTACGACGAAGCGGCTCTGGATCGTTTTGCGGAGGCGGGTCGCGCGGCTTGGGCGGATGTACCGGATGCCGCCGGTCAGCCGGATGGTTTCGCCTTCGTCGGTGGCGAAGTCGCTCGCAGCGTTGATCGGCTTGTCGTTTTCCTGGGTGCGCCAGCGGCCGATGGCGTCGTAGTTTTCGAGGCTGAAGCCGAGCGGGTTGATGGTGGCGTGGCAGCCCATGCACGTCGTGTTTTTCGTCATCTACGTGACCTTCTCGCGCATGGTCAGGTGCGCGTCGAACTTCGCATCCTCAAAGGCGATGGCCATCAGCGGCGGCTTGAGTGTCATGCCCACGATGGTGCGGGTCAGGAAAACGCCGCGATGCACGGGCGAGGTCTGCTTGCTGTAGGCGAAGGCCGCCAGCAGATACGGGTACGTGACGACTCCGGCGCGCTCCTGCGGATCGAAGGCCACGCGCTGGAAGCCTGCGCCGCTGACGCTCTTGCCGTATAGCTTGCCGAGCCGCTCGTTGAGCAGGAGGTAATCCGCCTGCAACAGCTCGCGGTAATCCGAGCGCTCGCTCCAGACGACCTGCTCGAGAAACAGCTCAAGCGAAGTGCGCAGGTCGGCCAGTACGCGGTCATCGAAGCCGGGAAACGTCTTCGCATCTTTCGCTATGGACTCGGCCCGCTCCAGCTCCAGCCAGTGATGGAAAAAGCCGCGCAGTTTCGCCTTGGTGCGTGGATCGCCGAGCATCCGGTCGGCCTGCGCAGCGATTTGCTCGCGGGTGCGCAGCTTTCCTTCCGCAGCGGCCTGGAGGAGCTTTTGGTCGGGGATGAAATCCCACAGGCTCAGGGCGAGGCGCGAGGCCACCTCGTAGTCATCCGGCGGCGCGGCGTCGAGGAGTTCCGGGTAGAGGAAGCGCGGCGACTTGAGCGCGAAAAGGATCGCGCGTTTGACGGCGAGGTCCGGGCTTTTTGCGGACGCAACTGGCCGCTCGATGAAGTGCCCGTAATCCTCCTCGCTCAGCGGACGCCGGAAGGCGGCCTCGGCAAAGCGCCGCGCGAACTGCTTCAGCTTCTCGACGCGATCGGGCGCGTTCGATTTCACGCCGGAAAGCTCTTCGACGTGCGCGTCCACATGCTCCGCGACCTCGATCGCGGCCTCGGTGGTCGCCTGGTCCCACGCCTTCGAGACGCCCGTGCCGCGCTGGTAGCCGGCGCTGCGGTCATCGGCGGGAAAGGCCGTCGCCACCACCATCGTCGGGCGGTTTCGGGCGGGCGCGAGATGATCCTGCGGGATGGTCTCGACGACGCCGTGTGGCGGCTTCCATTGGAGTTGGATCGAGGCGGTCTTGTCCCTGAACTTGAAAAACTCGAGCGTGAGCGGATACCAGCGCCCACCGAGGAGGTGGATGCTCTTCTTTTCCTCGCGCACCTCCCGGCCGGGCGTGACCCACGCGTCGATGAGCGCGGTCTTCGCATCGTTGACCGAAAGGCGGATGCCATTCTCCGTCTTCACAATAAACTCATACGCGCCGGTCTCCTCGGCGAAGACGGAACCCTCCCAGCGGATGTTAAACTCGCTCCCGCGCAACCGTTCCGGCGCGGGACTTTCGGTGCCAAAGGCAAATGCGACGCGATCATCACGCTCGTCGAAGTTGACGCGCTCGATGCGGTCGCGTTCGGCCCGTTCCTGGTCGTTCTTCGCGTCCGGGCGCGGCGGTCCGTACGGCTCGACGAAACGTCCGCTGTAGTGCGCGCTCAGGCCGCGCTCGGTGCCGGGCGGTTTCTCCGAACCCCGGAAGCGCCCCACCATGTCCGCCGCCGCCGTGCGATACTGCGAGATGGTGAGCCGCGCGAGGTCGAACTCCGGCGGATGCAGCCGCGCCTGCGCCCGCGGCGAATAGAACGCCTCGTAAATGTAGGCGGCCACCTGCTTCGCGTCCTCGCCCACGCACGCACCCACATCGTCGTCGGGCATCGTGCGCGCGATGCGTTTGGCGAGCGCCTCGATGCTGCGGTTGCCATGCAGCGGCTCGTCGTACTTGTCCGCCACGCCCTGCCCTTTGTCCCCGTGACAGTCGGCGCACAGCTTCCCATAAATGACCGCGCCCGGATGCTCCGCCGCGACCGCGCTGAAAAGTCCCGCGGCCACGAATGCCACCATTCCGAGGAGGACGCTGTGGCGTTTGGGTTTCACGATTTCAAAGTGCATGCGAGGAGTCGTCTTTCCAAAACCTTCCGCGCGCCGAAAGCTTATCAACCCTTTGCGCGGGGACGCTGTTCGAGAGCGACTGCCGGCACCACGCGCCGCGCTACTCGGGCGCGAGGCGGCGCTGGAGTTGGAGGAGCTGGCTTTCGAGCGGGGGAAAGCGTTTGCCGGTGAGCCATTCGTGCGTGGCGGCGAGGATGGCGCGCTCGCGGGCGGCGTCGTCGGGCTCGGGCGGGGGCGCGGTGAGGAGGTTTTCGGAGACGAACGCGGCGGGTGTGGCGAGGGCTTTGAGGAGCTTGCTTTTCTCGGCGGTGGCGATGTCGGGGCGGCCGAGGTAAAACTCGAGCGCGGTCTTTTGGCCGGGCTGCGCGAGGTCGGCTTTGGCGAAGTAATCGGCGCGCAGCATGGGGCGCTCGGCGAGCGTCGTCGGGTGGGCGTTGAGGAAGCTCATCACGTCGAGCGGGCTGGCGGCGGCGAGCCGGTCGAGGGCCACGTCGGCGGCGTGGCGGAGCTGGGTGTCGGGGTCGTTTTGCGCGGCGGCGAGGTCGGCGGTGAAGCTGGCGTCCTTGGTGAAAACGATGACGTCGAAGGCTTCGAGCATCCCGCCCGTGGGGGCGGCGCGCCATGGCGCGTAGGCGAGCATTTCGCGGCCTTTGGCGGCGAGGTAAGCGGTGGCGGCGGGCTCGTGCCAGGCCACGTTGCGGAGGGCGATGGCCCATTCGTCGGCGGAGTCTTTTTTGTCCAAAATCTCGCGCGCAAGTTTCGCCGCGTCGCCGGTGCCGTCGCGTTTGGCGATTCGGCCGAGCATGTCGAGCAGGAGCACGCGAAGCGTGGGCGCGGCGAGGTCGCCGCCGGGCCGCGGCGCGAAATCAAGGCCGGTGCGGGCGTCGCGCCCGGTGGCGAGGAAGTCGCGGATGGCGGCGGTGGCGAGGGCGGGGTCGGCGGCGAGGAGCGTCTGCTTGAGGGCTTCTAGGTCGCTCTCGGTGGCGGTGCCGTTTTCCAAAAGAACGAGGAGCTGGTCGATGGGATGGTCCGATGCTTTTGCGGGAAGTTTTTTTACTGCACCGGTCCCACCGTCGGGCTTTGGCGTGCTGACCAAGCTCGGAGGAGTTGCATCGCTAGGGCTGTCGGGCTGCGGGTCGGATATGTGAATCCACTTGCCGCCAAATAAAACGACGAGGGTTACTGCGATCACCCATGCCAGCGCAATGACCGTGAAAATCCTACGCTTTTTCACACGCGTCCCTATTTCAAATAGCGTCGGATGAAGTCCGCTGCCGCGCGGTCGAGGATGCGGATGCCAGTGGAAGGCGGCGCGGTCGAGCCGGCCACGACCACGCCCGCGAGGTAGAGCTTGCCGTCCGTGCCGCGCGCGAAGACCGGCCCGCCGCTCATGCCGGTCTCGCAGTAGATGGAAAAGTTTTCCCAAAAAGCGCCGACCACGGGCGTGAATGGCGCGGTGGGTGCGACCGAGAGCAGGTCGTCGCCGCTGTGCAGCTCGCCGCCGTAGCCGAGGGCGAGCAGCGGCGCGGCGCCGGTGAGCAGCGCGGGATTGGCCCACCAGCCGGCATTCGAGCCGCCAGCCACGGGCGTGCGGAAGACGAGCCCGCCGGTGTCGTAGGAAAAGGCGCGCGGGTCATCGAGGCGGAACTGGCGCACGTTTTCGCGGTAGCCGGAGAGGACGTAGATGCGGCTGGCGTACTGCGCGGAAAGTTCGCTGCGC
>JANPHJ010000025.1:0-56299 GCA_031424395.1 Chthoniobacter sp. | reverse complement strand
TTTTCGATCAGGCTGCGGCGAATTTTTAGAGCGGAGAACGAATGATTCCGCTGCGTCCGCGCCCTTTCGGAAAGGTCACCCCGCAAGTCACAATTTTACGATTTAAGAAGAGGTTCACTTTGAATGTTTAATGGAATTTTTGGGCTGTTCTCTAATGACATCGGCATCGATCTCGGCACGGCGAATACGCTGGTCTATGTAAAAGACCACGGCATCGTCCTGCGCGAGCCGTCGGTCGTGGCGGTGCGCGCCGGCACGAATCATGTGCTGGCCGTGGGCGATGAGGCGAAGCGGATGCTCGGGCGCACGCCGGGCAATATCGTGGCGATCCGGCCGCTGAAGGACGGGGTCATCGCGGACTTCGAGGTGACGGAGGCGATGCTGCGGCATTTCATCCACAAGGTGCATCCGCGGCGGGCCTTTTTTAAGCCGCGTCCGCGGGTGGTCATCGCGGTGCCGAGCGGCATCACGGAGGTGGAAAAGCGGGCGGTGAAGGAGAGTGCGCTCCGGGCCGGGGCGCGGGAGGTGCATCTGATCGAGGAGCCGATGGCGGCGGCGATCGGCTGCGGCCTGCCGGTGCAGGATGCGGCGGGGAATATGATCATCGACATCGGCGGCGGGACGACGGAGGTGGCGCTGATTTCGCTGTCGGGCATCGTCTTCTGCCGCAGCGTGCGGGTGGCGGGCGATGAACTGGACGAGGCGATCATCCAGTACATGAAGCGCGCGTATAATCTGATGATCGGCGAGCGCACGGCGGAGGATATCAAGATCAAGATTGGCAGCGCCTATCCGCTGGAAAAGGAGACGACGATGGAGGTGAAGGGGCGCGATCTCGTGGCTGGGTTGCCGAAGACTTTAACCATCACCTCGCAGGAAGTGCGCGAGGCGCTGCTTGAACCAATTTCGACGATTGTCGATTCAGTTCGGGTGACGCTGGAGCGCTGCCCGCCGGAGCTCTCCGCCGACCTGGTGGACCGCGGGCTGGTGCTCGCGGGCGGGGGCGCGCTGCTGCGCGGCCTCGACCGGCTGCTCACCGAAGAAACCGGACTTCCCGTGCATGTCGCGGAAGACCCGCTCAGCGCCGTGGCCGAGGGCACGGGGCGGGCGTTGAGCGAGATCAAATTCCTGCGTCAGGTGTCCACCACCGATACGCGCCGCTCCTAGCCATCCGCAGGCATGAATGCCTCCGCCAACCGCCCCAAACGAATGAGGAATTTCCCCGCATGAGCCGGCGTATCGTCATCCCGTCGGTCCTCGCCTTTGTCCTGCTCACCGGGCTGATCCTGGCCCTCAGCCCGCACAATATGCGGCGCGTGCAGTCTGGCTTCCTCGGCATGATCTCGCCGTTTTTGAAGACCGGCTCGTCGGTGGAAAAGAAATACCGCGAGTTCCGCGAGGGGCTGAAATCGCTCGACAAGCTGGAGGAGGAAAACAAAACCCTCAACGTGATCAACAAGGACCTCAGCGCGACCAACCAGACGCTGCGCGGGCTGGAGTCGGAGAACAACCAGCTCCGCAAGGCGCTGCAATACCGGGAGCGCTCGATTTTCACGCTGGTCCCGTCGCGGATTATCGCGCGCGATCCGTCGAGCTGGTACAACAAGGTCGTGATCGACCGCGGCTCGAAGGACGGGCTGGACAAGGACGGCGACCAGCCGGTGCTGACCGAGGCTGGGCTCGTGGGCAAAACCAAGGAAGTGGCGGAGCATTCCGCGACCGTGGTGCTCATCGCCGACGAGGGGTGCAAGGTGTCGGCCAATGTCGAGGGCACGCGCGAGCAGGGGATCGTGAAAGGTGAACGCGTCTCCGGCGGCGGCGCGCCGAATATCGGGCTGAACTTCATCTCCAAGACGGCCAATCTTCAGCCGGGGCAGAATGTTTTCAGCACGGGAGCCGGCGGGGTGTTTCCCTCTGGCGTGCTCATCGGCCAGGTGAAGGAGTTCAAGGCCGGCGGACTCGACGGCCACGCGCTCCTCATTCCCGCCGTCGATCTCACCAAGCTCGAAGACGTCTTCGTCGTCGTCGGCAAAAACAAATGACCCGCGTCCGGCGATGATCTTCTTCGGCATACTCGTGGTGTCCATGTTTGTGGGGCTCGTGGTGCAGCACTTCATCGGGCCGCTGCCGCCGTATGGCGCGCGGGTGCTGCTCATGCCCATCATCATGTTTTACGGCGCGCTGGCGCTTCCGGTGCCGGGGATGCTGGCGCTGGCCTTTTGCGGCGGGCTGATGTGGGACGCACTGCATGTGCAGGTGGATCTGGAGCATGGCACCGCCGAGGTCGCGCTCGGCTGGTCCATCGTGCTCTACGCCATCCTGGGCGCGCTGATGAATGGCTTCCGTCCGCTTTTCCAGCGCGGACGGTGGGAGATCCACTGCCTGCTGAGCGGAGCCTGCACCTCGTTCCTCGTGCTGGCCGAGTATCTCATGCGCACCTTTCGGCAGGAGCCGGTGCTCTTCATTTTCACCAAGGAAGTCTGGTGGCGCATCGGCGGCGCGGGGCTGATCGCCGCGCTGCTCTCGCCGTTCTTTTTTTTCGCGCTGAACTACCTCGCCTTCCTCGCCGGCTACGATCCGCAGCCCGTGCGCAACGCCAAGCGGCCCACCTGATATGGCACGTCGTTTTTCCCGCCGTCCCAGCGCCGAGTGGCGCGTGATTTTCCTCGGTGTCGCCATGCTGTGCGCTTTCGGCGCGCTGGTCGGGAGGCTTTGGTACGAGCAGGTTTTGAACGTCAATCAGTGGACAAAAAAGATCGCCGGCAAATCCGAGGTCACCGTGCGCATCCCCGCGGAGCGCGGCGAAATCCGCGACCGCAACGGGATCACCCTCGTGACCAACCGGGCCAGCTACGAGGTGGAATTCTACCTGCCCGACATGGTGCGCGGCTACCGCCGCGACTACGGCTCGGTGCCGCAGCACCCCTACGACCAGATCATCAAGGGGATGCGGAAAAAGCTGAAGGAGGCGGACGTGGTGCGGATCGTCAATGAGACGGTCATCCCCAAGCTCGACGAACTCGACCTCGCGCAGGACTACAATTCCGAGCTGCTGCAAAAGCACTACCGCAACGACACGCTCGTGCCCTTCACTTACCATCAGGAGCTGGATTATAAAACGATCGCGAAATACTCCGAGCACGACCTCGGGCTGCCTGGTGTGGAGATCGCCGTGAAGCCGGTGCGCGAATATGTCTATGGCGCGCTCGCCGCGCATTTGCTCGGCTACGTGGGCGCGCCGCAGGATGTGAATGTCCTGCCCGACATCAGCAAGTACACCTACTACCAGCCGGACGTGGACGGGAAATCGCAGGTCGAGGCCAGCATGGACAAGTATCTGCGCGGCACGCCCGGCACCCGCATCCTGCGCAAAAGCGTGAAGGGTGTGATCGAGGGCGAGGACCGCATGATCCCGCCCGAGCCCGGCAACAACGTCCTGCTCACGCTCGATGCCCGTGTGCAGATGATCGTCGAGCAGGCCCTGCGGCATCCCTCCCTCGGGCGCGCGGCGGCCGTGGTCATTGATCCGAACAATGGCGACATCCTCGGCATGGGCTCGGTGCCGTCCTTTGACCCAAACGTTTTCATCCCCAGCATCTCCGGCGACGCCTGGAAAAACCTGAACGACGACGAAGCCGTGCCGCTGGTCAGCCGCGCCGTCAGCGGCTTTCCACCCGGCTCCACTTTCAAGATCATCACCGCGCTCGCCGGCCTGACCAAAGGACTCGGCGGCAACTACTACAACTGCCCCGGCGGCATCACCTACGGCGACCATTACTTCAAATGCTGGATCGCCGAGAAGCGCGGCTCCCACGGCACCCTCGGCATGATGGATGCGCTGAAGGTTTCCTGCGACTGCTTCTTTTACCAGTACGGCAATGACGCGAAGATCGAGTCGATGGATCACATCGGAAAAATCCTCGGCATCGGTGAGCACTACGAGCTGGGCCTGGCCGACGAAAAAGACGGCACCATGCCCGGCCCCGAGTGGATGCGGATGAAATACCCCCAGCTCAAATGGACGACTGCGCACACCGCCAATGTCACCATCGGCCAGGGCTACGTGCTCGCCAGCCCGCTGCAAATGGCCATGGCCTATGCCGCGGTGGCCAATGGCGGCATCGCCTACGAGCCGCGGCTCGTCCGCACCGTCCTGAACGCCGACGGCACCCCGACCCGCGTGGATGCGGAGGGCAACATTACGCACGATCCGCAGGGCACCGTCGCCGTGCCCGACGAGCCCAAAATACGCGGTGACCTGCGCAAGGAACTGACCAAGGCGCAGATCGACCTCGTGCGCCAGGGGCTGTGGAAAGTGGTCAATGAAAAAGGCGGGCCCGGCGGCAGCGGCACCGGGGGAAAAGCGCGCCTCGCCAATGTCGTTGTCGCTGGCAAGACCGGCACGGCGCAGGCGACGGACCGCGGCAAGAAGGAACACATCGCGTGGTTTTGCTGCTTTGCGCCATACGACAAGCCGCGCTACGCCATCTGCACGATGGTGGAAAACGGCGAGCACGGCGGCAGCGTCGCCGGGCCCATTGCCGCCCGCATCCTCGAACAGTGCCTCGCCATGGACCAAGGCACCTACAAGCCCGAACTCGCGTTCCTCACCCCGGCCCGCAACCCCAATCCTTTCGCCGTGATCGAGACCCTGCCCGACTACAAGGACGCCCAAAAGATCACGTTGAACGTCGAGGAGGAGAGCGCTTCCGCGCGCGAGCCCTCGGCGGCGAACGTGGATCTCAGGGGCGGCAAAGCCAAACCTGACATCCGCGTTGCCGCCGACAAGAGAGGCACTGTCAAGGGCAAGACCAAAGGCCCCGACGCGACGATGTCCGTCCCCACCCTGCCGCCAGCCGCGCAGAAGCGCGGCATCCTCGACAGCATCTTCGGGCGTAAACCCGCGCCGCCCCCTCCGAAAACTCAACCAGGCCCAGCCCTCAAGCCATTCAACCGCTGACCTTCACCCGTGTTCAGCAACCTTTACCCCAAACTCATTTCCATGACCGAACGCGTCAAACGCCTCATCGGCCTGGCCCCGCGCCAGACCGGCAACAAGCTCATCATCAACTGCGAAAAACTCGAGCGCCGCGTCGCGCTGCTCGAGAACGGCGTCCTCGAGGAATACTCCATCGAGCGGCAGACCGACCGCAACATCGTCGGCAGCATTTTCAAAGGCCGCGTCCGCAACATCGAGCACGCGCTGAAAGCCATGTTCGTGGACATCGGCTTTGAAAAAAACGCCTTCCTCCATTTCTGGGACGCCCTGCCCGCCGCGCTCGACAGCGGCATCGAGCAGGTCGAGCGCAGCGGCGGCAAGAAGCCGCAAAAGCGCATCACCGCCGCGGAGATTCCGAACATTTACCCCGTCGGCTCCGAAGTCCTCGTGCAGGTCACCAAAGGCCCCATCAGCACCAAAGGCCCGCGCATCACCACCAATCTCAGCCTCCCCGGACGCTACCTCGTCCTCATGCCCTACAGCGACCAGTGCGGCATTTCGCGCAAAATCGAATCGCCCAAAGAGCGCGACCGCCTGCGCAAAATCCTCAAAGACCTCGCGCTCCCAGAAAACATGGGTGTCATCGTCCGCACCGTCGGCGAAGGCCAGCGCGAGCGTTACTTTGTCCGCGATCTCAGCCTGCTGCTCGAGCAGTGGCGGGCCATCGAGGAGGCCATGAAAGTCAAAGCCGCGCCCGCCTGCGTCTTCGAGGAGCCCGACCTCATCGAGCGCACCGTGCGCGACTTCCTCACCGACGAAATCGACGAGGTCATCTGCGACGACGAAAACGCTGTGAAGCGCATGATCGAAGTGGTTGGCCAGATCTCCCGCCGCTCCGCCTCGCGCATCAAGCACTACAGCGGCCCGCAGCCCGTCTTTGAAAACTTCAGCGTCCAAAAGCAGATCGACGACGCCTTTCACCGCCAGGTCTGGCTCCCCTGCGGCGGCTACATCGTCATCGACGAAACCGAGGCGCTCATCGCCATCGACGTCAACACCGGGCGCAACAAAGGCGGCAAGGACATCGACAAAACCATCCTCCAAACCAACCTCGAAGCCGCCTCCGAAATGGCCCGCCAGATGCGCCTGCGCAACATCGGCGGACTCATCATCGGCGACTTCATCGACATGAAAAGCCGCCGCGACCAGCAGGCCGTCTTCCAGCGCGTGAAGGACGGTCTCCGCCGCGACAAAGCCAAGACCCACGTCCTCCCCATTTCCCCGCTAGGGCTCCTCGAAATGACCCGCCAGCGCGCCGCCGAATCCATCAGCGGCGCCGTCTTCGACACCTGCCCCTACTGCCACGGCCACGGCAAAGTGAAGAGCGCCATGACCATGAGCGTCGAGCTCCAGCGCGCGTTGCATCAGGTGATGAAGAAATACCAGGACACCATCCACGAGGTGAAAATCATCGTCCACCCGCACGTCATGGAGCGCCTCAAAAGCGAGGACGAGGAACTGCTCATCGAGATCGAGCGCAAGTACGCCGGCCGCCTCACCTTCCGCAGCGACCCGACCTTTCATCACGAAAAATTCAGCATCACCGACGCCAACACCGGCGCGGAGCTGAAAGCCTGACCCCCGCCACCGGGGCAGCGTCCGCGGGAAAATGTGGCACGCGATTTTCCTGCTAGGCAAAGCCGGGCTGCTTTGCTAATCACCGCTTCCATGAAGCGAGCGATGAGCAGTCGGCGGCTGTGTGCGGGAGCGGCCTTGGCGATGAGTTGGTTCTTATTTCCCCTCCACAGCGAAGTCATTCGCGACGGCAGCATCGGCCCGGCCGGTGGCGCGCTCGCCGCGCCCTACGACATTTCCGCTGCGCTCGGCGAAAAGCGCGGCGGTAATCTTTTCCACAGCTTCAGCCGCTTCAATATCGAGACCGGCCAGTCCGCGACCTTCCACGGCCCCGCCGACGTGCAAAACATCCTCGCCCGCGTGACCGGCGGGGCCTCGTCCATCAACGGCAAACTCGCCTCCAGCATCACCGGCGCGAACCTGTTCCTCATCAACCCCGCCGGCATCCTCTTTGGCCCGAACGCCACCCTCGACATCAGCGGCTCCTTCTTCGCCACCACCGCCGACCATATCCGGCTCGGCACCGATGGTCGCTTCGATGCCTCCAACCCCGCGGCCACCGTGCTCTCCATCGCGCCGCCGTCGGCCTTCGGTTTCACCGGGGCGACCGCGGGGACAATTCAAGTGAATGGCAGCGCGGTTCGCGGAGCACCGGGAAAAACGCTCGGTTTGATCGGCGGCGACGTGATCGTCGATGGCGCTTCGCTGCAAACCCCCGGTGGGGAAATCCACCTAGTCAGCGGACGCAGTGGCGAACTCGGCCTGACGACCACCGGTGCCCGGACAAACATTCAGCCCCAGCCCGGCGCAACGCTCGGGCGGGTCGAGGTGCGCAACACTCAGGTCGGAAGTTTTTACGACCCGCTGAATGATACGACTGCGCGTCGGGTGGTGATCCGCGGAGGAACGCTGGCCGTGGCAAATTCTCAGGTGCTCGCCCGCGCGACGCAGCCGGGCGAAGGTATTCACGTTCAAGCCAGCGGTGCCGCGACGCTGGAAAGCAACGCGCTGCTTTACGCCACTGTGAGCGGCGATCTCCGCGGCGCTGATGCAGTCGTGCTTGCGGCCGGCGAGGCTTCGCTGACGACCGGTGCGGTCCTTCTCGCGGAAGCCATAGACGGTGGTGCGGGGGGAAATGTGCATCTCGCCGTGAGCGGGCGACTCGTCGCGGACACCGCGAATGTGGTGACAATCAGCAGCCCGGCCGTGCCCGGCGGAGACGTGCTGATCGAGGCGGGCCAAGCGGAGTTCGTCAATGCCGCCTCGGCCAACACGAATCCCGCCTTTGGCGAAAAAGGAGGCGACGTGCGCCTGTCCGTCGCCGGGCAGCTTTCGCTTGCTTCAGGCTCCACACTCGGCATCCCGGCATCGGGGGGAGAGCGTGTGGAAATTTCCGCTGGCGAGATCCTCATCCATGAGGTGGGCTCGGGAATTTTTGCTAAGAATCTGGGCTTCGGTTCAGGCTCCGGCTCAGTTCACCTCGCTGTCGCGGGTCGGTTGGCGATCACCGGTGGAGGCGTCATTGCCGCGGATGCGGCGGATACCGGCGGCACTGGCGCGCGCATCGCCATCGAAGCGGGAGAGGCCTTGCTCTCCGGGGTCGGCAGCGGCATTTCGGCTCAGATTCAAAATACCGTCGCCGGGAGCGGGGGCGACATCCGGCTGAGCATCAGCGGGCGGCTTGATGTGCTCGACGGGGCCACCATCAATTCCAACACCAGTGGCCCCGGCGGCGGTGGCAGCATCGACATCATCGCCGGCGATGTCCACATCGCGGGAGGCGGCGCGGGGACCTTTGGCACCTCCACCAACCCGCGTGGCATCACCGCGCAAAATCTGAGCTTCGGCTCCGGCGCGGCCAGCGGTCCGAGTGGCAATCTCCGGTTGCGCGTCAACGGCACCTTGGAACTGACCGACGGCGGCGAGCTTCTCGCGAGCACGAAGGGCACAGGCCGTGGCGGTCGCATCGGGATCGTCGCCGACGAACTGCGCATCCGCAGCGGCAGCCAGATCAGCGCCGCCACGTCCGGTTCCGGGCGGGGGGGGGATATCGACGTCCGCGCGGACGAAGTTTTCCTCTCCGGCACCGGCTCGCGCCTCACCACGATCAGTTCGGAAAACGCTTCCGGGAGCGGCGGCAGCATCGGCATTTCTGCGAACCAGGTGCGCCTCACCGCCGCCGGCGAAATCACCGCCAGCACCTTTGGCTCCGGCACTGGCGGAAATGTGGGCATCCGCAGCGCAACCATTTCCGTCAGGGGCGCGGGTTCGGGCATCACCTCCTCCAGCGGGCCGCACGCCACCGGTTCCGGCGGAGACATCCGCGTTCAAGCGCACACGCTTGCGCTTTCTAAAAACGGCACAGTCACCGCCAGCGCTGCGGGTGCCGGCAACGGCGGCAGCGTCCGCATTGCCGTGGACCGGTTGGTAATGGAAAGCGGCAGCGCCGTTTCCGTGGCCGCCGCGCAGTCAAATGCCGGCAACATCAGTATTGCCGCCAAGGAGCGCATCGAACTCGACCGCAGCCGCATCACCGCCCAGGCCGCGCTCAATGGCGGCAACATCCGCCTCACCGCGCGCGATCTGCTCTTTCTCACGGACAGCGAAATCACCACTGCCGCCGGCCTGAACGGCGGCAACATCTTCATCGACCCGCGCTTTGTCGTCCTTGACCACAGCCTCATCAGCGCCAATGCCGTCCTCGCCCGCGGCGGCAACGTGCGGATCATCTCGGACTTCTTCCTCGCGCCTCCGGGCAGTCTTGTCACCGCCGCCTCGGAGCGGGGCGTCGACGGCATCGTGCGCATCGACGCATTGGACACCGATGTCGCGAAAGAGTTCGGCGACCTGCCTTCCGCGTTGGTCGATGCCGAATCACTGCTGCGCGAACTTTGTACGGTGAAAATCGAGAGCTTCAGCAGCTTCATTGTCGAGGGACGCGGCGGCCTGCCGCCCTTGCCGGGCGAAACTCTCCCGAGTCTGCAAATCGTCCGTTAGAGCAATTTTTGCATGACTGCCCCCGTTCGTTTTTTCTCCGGGAAAACAGGCCGAACATGGAGCGGCGTTGCCGGGCTCAGCCTTTGGTTGGGAGCGCCGCTCACCGCCGAGGAGCCTTTTTCCGTCCCCGCCAATCGCCCCGCTTTTCTGGAAGCGCACCTCTTGCGGCTCGCGCCCGAAAATCCGCCGCTGCCGCCGCTCGAAGTCCTCCTGCCGAAAGCGGGTGTGGCCTCCCTGCTACCGCTGCAAATCCGCGTAAACAGTTACGCTTTTGCCGGGAACACCGTTTTCTTCAGCGCCGAACTCGCCGCCGTGGTCGCGCCTTTCGCCGGACGGACGATCACCGCAGAGGAACTGGAGCAGGCCCGACTCGCCGTCACCGCGCACTATGTCGAGCGCGGATACGTCAACTCCGGTGCCGTTCTCGGAGATCAGGACATTGAGAAAGGCGCGGTCACTTTCACCATCGTGGAAGGCCGGCTCTCGGTGATCGAGGTGCGGGGAAACCGCTGGCTGCGCTCGGGCTACATCGCGCGCCGGTTGGAGCACGGCAAAGCGGCCCCGCTGAACGTGCGCCGCATTCAGGAAGCGCTGCTTTTACTGAACGACAACGCCGTGGTGGAGAAGGTGAACGCCGACTTGCAGCCCGGCGACCAGCCAGGCGAGAGCCGCCTCGTCGTGCATGTGAAAGAGCGTTTTCCACTGCATGCCGGTCTCGAACTGGCCAACGACCGGCCCGCCAGCGTCGGGGCCGAGCATCTGGATTTTCTCGCCTCGGACCAAAGCCTCACCGGCCACGGTGACCTGCTCGACGCCCGCGTCAGCCTGCTCAACCGCACAGAGTCTGGCGCGGCATCCGGCTTTGAAAACTTCGCCGTTTCCTATGCCCTGCCACTGAATTCGTGGGACTCGACGGTGCGCTTTGCCTATCGCCAGAATGATTACGCCCTGATCGAGGAACCATTCTCGCTGCTCGACATCAGCGGACGTTCGCACGACTACGAAATCTCCCTGCGCCAGCCGCTTTACCGCACCTTTCAAACCGAGTTCGCGCTATCGCTGACCGGTGCCCTCCGGCACAGCGAGACCTTTCTACGCGGCGAACCCTTTACGCTCGCACCGGGGGCCGTGAACGGCGAAACCGATGTCACCGTCCTGCGCTTTGGTCAGGAATGGTCGCACCGCACGCAGAGTCTGGTCATTTCCCTGCGCTCAAGTTTTAATTTGGGCATCGGAGCCTTCGATTCCACCAACAACGGCACCGCGCGCACCGGCGAGTTCTTTTCCTGGCTCGGCCAAGCCCGCTACATCCAGCGCCTCGGTCAGCGCGGCGTGCAGATCATCCTGCGCGGTGATGTCCAATGGACGTCCGACCAATTGCTTACTCTCGAGCAATTCAGCGTCGGTGGAATCAGCACCGTGCGCGGGTATCGCGAAAACCAGCTCGTGCGCGACAAAGCGATCGTTGGCTCCGCCGAACTGCGCGTGCCCGTGTGGAGCCGGGGCAATGGCCGGCCCATCCTGCAACTCGCCGCCTTCTACGACATCGGCGCGGGCGGGAACGTCGGGGAGAAAACTCCTGACCCGCAGGTCATCCACAGCGCCGGTGCCGGCCTCATCTTCACCCCCAATGAGCGGATTAACGCCGAGATCTATTGGGCGCACCGCTTCATCGAGATCGAGTCAATCGCGTCCGATGACCTGCAGGACTCGGGCGTTCACTTCCGGGTGACGGTGCTTGCTTTTTGATCATCGGCGGCCCGAGTGCTGCGTGCGCGGAGCGAAAAACTCCCACCATCTCGGGTTGGAGTTCCTGATCAGCGCACTGCCAACGCGAAAATCGAACGAAGCCCCGTGCTCGACGCTTCCAACTGCTTTGAGGACGTATTCACTGCATGAACCGTTGTACCCATCCGCCAGCGGTTGCGTAGCTCCCTTGATCTCGATCGTGTCCGTAGCGGAACCTTTCGGTCCCAGATGAATATTCGCAATCGTGTCGTGATCGCGCTTGAGGACGGGTGGTTCATCACCGATAACCAAGTCCACGAGGAAGCCTCTCTTATCGATTTTTTCGGCAAAGGAAAAGGTGTGAACCGGACTTCCGTGAGGGTTCGCCTTAATTTTTGGCAGATGTGCGCTTTGCTTTGAGTTGATCGTTGCCGCAAAAGTCACCGGCTGATCTGTGTTATTCCTAATTCGGTACTTTAGCGGAAACACTTCATCAGGCTTTGCCTCATCAACCGCATTGTGCAGTGCCTCCACCTGCAGAAAAGGAAGCGTTACGTCGTCGCCCACGCTGACCTCGGAATCGCCCGAAACATCGTAAGTCTGCACACCGGAATTTGAGTCCCCGGAAAACGTGACCGAGGCAATGCAGGAAATCGTATAGTTCCCAATCGGCGCAGTTGAAGGGACGGTGATATTCACAGTCTCAGTTTTCGAGGTGAATCCTTTGGCACGTTGTTGGACAACCGCGGTGCCGGTGAATATCGTCGATCCTCGCGTGAGCTTCGCGGTAATGCTGCTAAGCTGCACCGTGGCGGCTGACGCGCACGGAGCGCTCGTCTGGTTAGTGCATTCACCAATCGAGCCGGTGCAAGTGTTTAAAAGAATCGGCACCGGGACCACTTGACCGCGTGTGATCATGATCGGCAATCCTTTGCCGACACTCGCAGACTTGTAACATTGAGCATGCGCCGCACTGGCGATGCCGAGAAAGAGCGCGAGTTTGATGGCTCGCGGGATCCAAGGAAGGCGCGCTGGGGTGGTGTGGTGGTGGAGGACGCAAAAGGCATTTTTCATAGCTTGGAGACGCTGTGGTGACCGCGTTCGTTGATGTTCCTACCCCGACTTGTTGCAAAGTCAGGTATAGGGACGTTAGAGCGAATTCATGCCACTCGTGTCAAATGAAACTTTAGAATTTAATCTTGTCAGCTGTCATTGGCTTCCCAATAATTCGCGCACTCGCAGAGTATGAAGATTCGCCCTTGGCATATCGCGGTGCTGATTGTTTCGCAGTCGTTCTCAGCCACGGCGGATTCCGCGGATCGCCTGATGCAGGAAGGCGCACGGGCGTTTGAGCAAGGTACCTTTCTGCAGGCGGCGGAGGCTTGGAAAAAGGCCGCAGCGGCGCCGGAACTGGTGCGCAGTCCTACCCGCCGTGCGGACGCTTTGCTGAACCTCGGCCAAGCTTATCATGCCCTCGGGCAGCGGCGGTTGGCGATGGAGGCTTTGGAGGAGGCGCTGACGCTGGCGGAGGCGCCGGAGCGGCAGATGAGGATCAAGGCGGCACTGGGGGCGCTTTATACTTTCTCGAAAAAGGATGACCGGGCGGAGGCGCTGCTGCGTGAGAGTTTGGTGACGGCGCGGAGTTTGGGTGAGTCGAAGGCTGTGGCTTCGATTCAGAATGATTTGGGGAACCTGCTGGCGGCACGGGGACGGGAGGCGGAGGCGGTGAAATGCTATTTGGAGTGCGCGGAGGTGGCGGGGGAGGGGTTGCTGAAGGGGAAGGCGCTGGCGAATATCGCGGCGGTGGGAAGGGATGCGGCGTCGGCGACAGCGGCGAATGAGCGTGCGTGGCGGAGCATCACGAAGCTGCCGGATTCGCATGAGCACGCGGCGTTGTTACTCACGATCGGGCGCACGGGGCAGCGGCACCGGCAGGCAGACCGGGCGCTGGCGGCTTGGAGGGAAGCCGGGGCCATGGCGCTGCGTCTGGAGGATACTCCCACGCGTTCCTATGCGCTCGGCTTTCTTGGCGAGTTGTATGAGGCGGAAGGGCGTCACGACGATGCGCTCAAACTGACCCGCGAGGCGGTGCATCTGGCACAAAAAGAGCGGCTGCCGGATGCGCTTTTTCGGTGGGAATGGCAGACCGGACGGGTGCTGGCGAAGACGGGCAAAGCGGATGAAGCCATCGCGGCTTACCGGCGGAGTCTGGTGAGCCTGGATGAGATTCGGCATGATGTGGCGATTGGCTTTGGCAATGCTAACCGCCGCTCGTCATTCCACGATGCGGTCGGCCCGCTCTACTATGAACTGACCGACCTGCTGCTGCGCCGGGCGGACGGCGAACACGATAACGCGCAAGTCCAGCGTACTTTCAGCGCGGCGCGCGATACTTTGGAGTTGCTGAAGTCCGCGGAGTTGGTGGATTACTTTCAAGATGACTGTGTGAACCTGCTGAAGTCGAAGGTCGTCCCGGTCGAGAATGTGGGGACACGCACGGCGGTGATCTATCTGGTGGCGCTGCCGGATCGGACGGAACTGCTCGTGGGCTTCCCGGAGGGCATGCAGCGTTTTAAGATCGCGGTGGGTGAGAGTGAACTGATGCGGGTGGTGCGTGAGTTTCGTCGGCACCTTGAAACACGGACGAGCTATGAGTATCTGACTGAGGCCCGGCAGCTCTATGACTGGCTGATCCGGCCCATCGAGAAAACCCTCGCTGAGCGGGAGGTGGACACACTGCTCTTTGTCCCGGATGCGGCATTGCGGACGGTCCCGCTCCAGGCTCTGCACGATGGCCGTGGGTTTCTCGTGAGTAAGTTTGCGGTGGCGGTCACTCCGGGGCTGACGCTGATGGATGCGCAGCCGATTCAGCGGGAGCGGGCGAAGGTCATGCTGAACGGCTTATCCCGAGCCACGCAGGGTTATTCCGCGCTCAGTTGGGTTCCATCGGAGTTGGAAAGCATTCGCAAGCTGTATGGCGGCAGGGTTCTGCAGAACACCGACTTTTCCGTGGACAAGGTGGCGAAGGAATTTCGCAATGAACAATATTCAATAGTGCATGTGGCTTCGCACACGGAGTTCCGGCCGGAGTCGCGGGAAACCTTTTTGCTGTCCTATGACAAGCTGATAAGTCTCGATGACTTGGAGCGCTTCATCCGGCCCAGTCAGTTTCGCGGACGGCCCGTGGAGCTGATCACCCTCAGCGCCTGTGAGACTGCCGCGGGCGATGACCGGGCGGCGCTCGGCCTGGCGGGGGTCGCGGTCAAGGCGGGTGCGCGGAGTGCCTTGGCTACGCTGTGGTTTGTCAATGACCACTCGTCATCGCTGCTGGTCTCCGAGTTCTATCGCGCATTGCATGACACACCGGGTATTTCCAAAGCGAAGGCCTTGCAGATCGCGCAGACGCAGATGCTCGGCGACCGGCGTTATAGTCATCCTTGCTATTGGGCGCCTTACCTTTTGATTGGGAACTGGCTCTGAGACAGCCCCGGCGGAGCGCGCATGAGTCCTGATAAGATGCTCAAGAAGGTGCTGCGCCGGCCGGCGGCGGGAGCGGCGGCCACGGTGGTGGTGATCTTTGCCTGTGTGCTGGGTTTGTGGCGCGGCGGCTGGTTGCAGTTTGCGGAGTTGCAGCTCTATGACCGGATGGTGCGCGGGCAGCCCACGCTGCATGCGGCGGAGTCACGGATCGTGGTTGTTGGAATTACAGATGCCGACATTCAGGAGCTAAAGACCCATCCGGTGCCGGATGCCCGGCTGGCGGAAGCCCTGGAGACGCTGGCCGGCTTCCAACCCGCGGCCATCGCGGTCGATATCTACCGCGATTTACCGGTGCCGGAGAAGGGAGAGGATTCTTACGGCAAACTGCGCGAGGTCTTTGAACGCTACGAAAACATCCTCGCCATCCGCCGCGTGGGGCTGGGCGATACGGTCGCCGTCAACCCGCCGCAATTTCTCCTCGAGAAGCCGGCGCAGGTGGGCATCAATGACTTTCCCGTGGACTATCAGGTGGACGGAACGGCCCGGCGCTCGCTGCTGCTCATGGATGATGGCAACACGGTCTATTACTCCCTGTCCCTGATGGCATCGATGCTTTACCTGGAACTGCATCATCTGCCCTACTTTCAGGATGAATCCCAGCGGGAGCGCATCAGCTTGGGCAAGGCGGTGTTCTATCCTTTTCAGCCGAATGACGGGGCTTATGTCAGCATCGACGCGCGGGGTTATCAGATGCTGCTCGATTACCGAGCGCCGCACGACTTCCCGATCTACTCTCTTTTCGATGTGCTGGATCATCGCGTTCCGCGGGAAGCAGTCGAGGGCAGGGTGGTGCTCGTGGGTTCCAATGCGGTTACTTTGAAGGACTACCTGCGCACGCCGATTGATACGCGTTATCCGGGCGTGCTGTTGCACGCGCAGTTGGTGGATCAGTTGCTCCGCGCCGCCATCGACGGGATGCAGGAGCTGCGCTTTTGGAATGAGTGGCAGGAGGGATTGTGGATTCTGGCGTGGACCGCAGTGGGCGCGGCTTTAGGCACTTGGGTGCGGCCTCCGATTACTTTTTCGCTGGGCCTCGCCGCCTGCTTTGGGGCGCTGTTTGCCGCGGTCTGGCTGGCGTTTGGCGCAGGTTACTGGCTGCTGGCTGTGGGGCCGGGTGTGGGTCTGGGTGGCGCGGCGACGCTGGGGACGACGTGCGCGGCTTATCTGGAAAGAGAGGAACGCGGGTTACTGATGCAGCTCTTTGCGCGCATCGTCTCGCCCGAGATTGCCGCGGCGCTGCTGGGGAAAAGGGAGGAGATTTTGGAGTCGGGAAGGATGCGGCCCCATAAGCTGACGGCGACGGTGCTGTTTACCGATCTTCAAGGTTATTCAGGCATGGCGGAAAAGATGGATCCGGTCGTTTTGATGGGCTGGCTGAATGAGTACATGGAGGTGATGACGGAGGTCGTCTTTAAGCATCATGGAGTGGTGAACAAATTCATGGGTGACGCGGTGATGGCGATGTTTGGGCCGCCATTTCCCCGCGAGACAGACGCAGAAATCCGCGAGGACGCGCTGAATGCGGTGCGTTGTGCCATGGCGATGAATGGCGAACTGCGGCTGCTCAATGAACGCTGGCAGACCGAGGGCCGGCCTACATCGCAAATGCGGGTGGGAATCTATACCGGCGTGGTGGTCGGCGGGAGTATCGGCAACCGGCAGCGGCAGGAATACACGGTGACCGGGGACACCGTGAATATCGCGGCCCGGCTGGAGGGCGCGGAGAAAGAGCGGGCGGACTTTGCCAACCCGGAAAAACCCTGCCGTATCTTGGTCGGCGAAACGACTTATTCCTTGCTCGACGGTCAGTTTGAAAGTGAGCAGATTGGATCCATGGAACTGCACGGCAAAAAGACCAGGGTCATGGTTTATCTCATCCGCGGAGAAAAGCAGCGCGAGGAGGCGGGGCGATGACGTGGCACTACTCGGGAAAGTGGGTGGTGTTGGCGGTGGTCGTGGGGGTCACCGCGCTCGGTGCGGAAGCGCCGAAACCCGCTCTCCCACCCGCGACGCCGCCGCCGCAAAAAACTGGTGCCGGCTCGCTGCAGGGCCGGCTGAATTTCAAGCCAATGGGCCGTGGTGTGCCCGGGGGACGGGTGGACGCGGCCTCGCGCGGCGATGGGGACGAAGTGGCGTCGCTCTACGTGCTGGCTCCCGAGGAACTGGGCCGGACATCCAAGGCGCGACCGACGCTCTATTGGCTGCAAACGCGAGCGGCGGACGTGCCGTTTGAGTTTGCCCTGCTGCGCCCGCAGCAGGCGGAACCGGTGCTGCGAATCAGCTCCAAGTCCGCGCACCGGGCAGGGCTGCAGCACCTGGCCATGGCCGAGCATGGAGTAACTCTCGAACCGGGCGTTGAGTATCAATGGGTCGTCGCCCTGATACGCGATCCGGCGAACCGTTCTCGCGACATTGTCTCAAGCGGATGGATTCAGCGGGTGCCCCCGCTCCCGATGGGCCGCCCGACGCCGCAGGACTACGCGACACACGGCATTTGGTACGATGCCTTCGACATGCTTTCCGAAACGATCCGGGAGCATCCCGGCGACCGTCACCCTCGCGCGGTGCGTGATGATTTTCTCGGCCAAGTCGGCCTGCCGCACATCAGTGCAGCAGAAGGGGCGGGAGCGCGCTTGCCGTGAGGATGCTGGCGCGCAGCCTTTCCGCACGGCGCGGAGTTTGGCGCTGAACCGGACCGGGCGGGAACCCATGATAATTTCCGGCGGTCCCTCCGGAACCCAGCGGCCCGCGCTGATGCTCCAGGCGGGCCCTGGCGCCAGCGCGCGCGCTCTTTCCAGCAAAGCCGTCTGCGGAACTCGTATCAGTCACGAGGCCCGCGCCGAGGTGGCGAGATGGATCAGCGCGCCTTCGGGCGCGGCCGCGCCGCGCGGTAGCTCCAGGCGCGCGCCGGGAGCGGCGCTGCGGAACGGCGTGTACTCTGGGATGGTTTTCACGAGGTAGTTCTTCAGTTCGTCTTGATCCAGCGCGTCGTCGCTGATGGCGGCCATTAAATCCTCAAAAAACGGCCGGATGTAGCTGTAGTTCTGGGGCGGGGAAATCAGCCGCATGATTTTCGGATGCTCGGTGGGCATGACGTTTTCGGCGCCGTGGCTGAGTTCTTCGTAGAGCTTTTCGCCGGGCCGGAGGCCGGTGAAGCGGATCTCGATGTCCTCGTGCGGCCGCAGCCCGCTGAGGGCGATCATTTGCAGCGCCAGGTCGAGGATTTTCACCGGCTTGCCCATGTCGAGGACGAAGACGTTGCCGCCTTTGCCGAGCGCGGCGCTTTGCAGGACGAGCGTCACGGCCTCGGGGATGGTCATGAAAAAACGGGTCATCTCGGCGTGCGTGACCGTCACCGGCCCGCCGGCGGCGATCTGCCGGGTGAAAGTGGGCACCACGCTGCCGGAGGAACCGAGCACATTGCCAAAACGCACCGCCATAAACTTCGTGCGATGCGGCCGCGTGGTCAGCGATTGCAGGTAGATTTCGGCGAAGCGCTTCGTCGCACCCATGACGCTGGTCGGGTTGACTGCCTTGTCCGTGGAGATGAGGACGAAGCGCTCGACGCCGTATTCGATAGCCAGTTCGGCAAGCTGGGCGGTGCCGAAGACGTTGTTGCGGATGGCCTCCGCAGGCTGGGCTTCCATCATCGGCACATGCTTGTGCGCGGCGGCGTGAAAGACCGTGTGCGGCCGGAAGCGGCGGAAGATTTCGCGCAGCCGTGCGCCGTGGGTGACGTCGGCGACGATGGGCACGAGCACCTCGCCGTGTGGCACGCCGCCCAGCTCCTGCCCGATGAGGAAAAGCTGCGGCTCCGAGCGCTCCACCAGCAGGAGCGCGGCCGGGTGAAAGGCGAGGATCTGGCGGCAAAGTTCGCTGCCGATGCTGCCGCCGGCGCCCGTGACCATCACAGTCTGCCCGCGGATGATGGCGCGCACGGCATCGTCCTGGATCACCACCGGCTGGCGGCCGAGCAGGTCGTGGATCTCCACGGGCCGCAGGCTGCTCACGCTCACGCGTCCGGTCGCGAGCTGGTCCAGGCCCGGCACGGTGCGGCACGGCAGCGCGGCCTGCTGGGCAAAGGCGACGACATCGCGAATCCGTTTCGCGGACGCCGTGGGCATCGCGATGATGATCTCCTCAAGGTGCAGCTTGTCCTTGAACTCGCCGATGCGATCTGGGCGGCCGACCAGCGGGACGCCATGCACGCTGCTGTTGGTGAAACGGTGGTCATCGAAGAAGGCGACCGGCTGAAGCGCCAGCCACGGCTTTTTCAGCAGATCATTGGCAAGCGCCGCCCCGGTGTCGCCCGCCCCGACAATGCCGACCCGGCGGGGCGAGTGCACCGCTCGCGGAGGCTGGTTGGAAGCCAGGCCGCGGACGTGGCGGAGGCCGAGGCGCAGCGCCGAGAGGGTCATGACGCTGAGCATGAAATCCGTAAGGATGACCCCGCGCGGCGGCGCGAGCTCCACACCGCTGGTCAGCCGCACGACCCCGAGCACCAGCGAGCCGCACGCACACGCACCGACCAGCCGTTTCAAATCCGGCGTGCTGAAATAGGTGAGCAGCCCGTCGAACTGATGGAAGCCCATCATGCAGATCAGCTTCACGCCCACGGCGAAAGCACAGGCCGCCACGAGATGCAGGCGCACCCAGTCCGGCAGATCGAAATCAAAGCGCAGCAGGTACGACAGCGCGAGGCACGCCGCGAGCGCGCCGCCGTAGCCCAGCAGCAGCGCACTGGTGCGCACGCGCCGCCGCCAGGCCGTCCGCACGATTGCCTGCAAAATCCGGCGCATCATGGGCTTCGACGTTTCGGGGTGGCGCGGACGAGCGCACAGATGCGCTCGAGCTCGGGTTCGGTGAGGCTCGAGCCGCTGGGCAGGCAGAGGCCGTGCGCGAAAGCGGCCTCGGAAACCGCGCCGCCGCGCACCCGGCAGCCCGCGAAAACGGGCTGCGTGTGCAGGGGCTTCCAGACCGGGCGCGACTCGATGTTTTCCGCCTCGAGCCCGAGCCGCACCTCCTCGCGCGTGGCGCCGAAAACCTCCGGGTCGATGGTGATACAGGTGAGCCAGCAGTTCGGCTCCCCGTACGCCGCCCGGGGCATGAAGGTGATCCCCGGCACCGCGCCGAGCACGGCCTGGTAGTAGGCAAAATTCCGCCGCCGGGAGGCGACGCGCTGCGGCAGGACGCGAAGCTGGCCGCGGCCGATGCCCGCCAGCACGTTGCTCATCCGGTAGTTGAAGCCGATCGCGGAGTGCTGGTAGTGCGGCGCGGGATCGCGCGCCTGGGTGCCGAGAAAGCGCGCGCGTTCGGTGAAGGCGGCCTCGCGGGCGACGAGCATGCCGCCGCCCGAAGTCGTGATGATCTTGTTGCCGTTGAACGAGAAGACCGCGCACGGCGCCTGGCCGCCCACGGGCGCTCCTTTGTAGGTCGCGCCCAGCGCCTCCGCAGAATCCTGGATGACCGGCACGCCATAGCCGGCGCAGGCCGCGAGGATCGGATCGTAGTCCGCGCTTTGGCCGTAAAGATCGACCACGATCACGGCGCGCGGCAGCCGGCCGCGCGCGGCGCACGCGGCCAGTTCTTCGCGGAGCAGTGCCGGATCCATGTTCCAGCTCGCGGCCTCGGAGTCGATGAACACCGGCGTCGCGCCTTCGTAAGCGATGGGGTTGGCGCTGGCGCTGAAGGTGAACGTCGAGCAGAGCACTTCCTCGCCGCGCTGGAGGCCGAGCAGCCGGAGCGCGAGGTGCAGCGCCGCCGTCCCGGAGGAAAGCGCCGCGGCATGCGGGACGCCGACGCCCGCGGCGAATTCCTGCTCGAACGCGTCCACATGCGGCCCGAGCGGCGCGATCCAGTTCGTCGCGAACGCTTCCTTAACGAACTCCAGTTCCAAGTCGCCCAGGTGCGGCGGGGAGAGGTAAATGCGCGGGTGTTTGTCCATAAGTCCGTGGGTCAGGGCTGCGCGACCGCGCCGGGCACCGCGGGCCGCGGTGCCGCCGGGCAGCGGTAGGCGGGGAAAAAATCCGCCGACACCGCCTCGAGGCCGTTGCGGTCATCGAGCCGCCGCCGGGCGTCGCACAGCTCGCGATAAACCGCCGGGGCGACGATCCAGCGCCAGGTCGTGAAACGATGCGTGCGCTCGGAGAAGCCGATTTTGAAATTGAAGAGGGTATCCTCGCGCGAGCCCACGCCACCGCCGATGTGCAGGACGCGGCAGCCGCGTTCGCGCGCCCACACCGCCGCGGCGTCGTAGAGCAGCTTCAGCGGGCCGAGCCGCACCTGCTCGTCGCGGCAGCCGGCCAGATGCGCCTGGGCGATGTCGCCCACGGCCGCAATGGCGCCGCCGCAGATCGGGCGGCCATCGAGCATGCACACGAAGAGTTGCATCGCGCCACCCAGCCCGGCGAAGAGCCCGTGAAAATATTCGCGGCTGAAGTAGTAGCCCTCGCTCGCGTCGAGGCGGTTCATGGCCTCGTGGTAGATCGAGACGAAGGCGTCGAGGTGCTCGAGCTTCTCATCGCGGAAACACGTGACCCCGGCCCGCGCGAGCGACTTGAGATCGCGCCGGTGATTGCGGCGATACGCCGCGCGCTGCGCGGCGAGCGGCACGGTGAGATCGATCGAAACGGTGCGGCCCAGCTCCGTGCACGCGCCAAGGTCAGCGAGCAGCCTTTGCTGTTTGAAAAGCGGATGCAGCCGGGAAAATACCGACACGACGCCCATCGCCCGCAATGTCTCCTGCAAGGCGCGCTGAAAGTTCGCGACGGTCTCCGCGGGAAGCTCCGCGTGCGAGGCCAGCGGCCCGCCGTAGCCGTACACCGAGGTCGCGTCATACCGCCCGGCGCCGGCGGATTCGAGACCGGGGATGGCGTGCAGCGGCCGCAGCAGCAGCGGGAGCGCGATGACGCAATCCTTTTCCCGAAACACCAGCAGCCGGCCCTCGCTCTCGCCCTGATCCTCCGCGAGCGCGTGGTACTGCGGCAGATGATAGAAATCGTGCTGCACCATCTGCGCCAGCACCGCCAGCCAGGCCGCTTCCTCGTCCGCACGAATGACGGCGCACCGTGGTGTTTCGGCCGGCCGGCTGCCCGCCGGCCGCTTCGCTCTGGCCGGGGTGCCGTAAGCGACCACGTCATCCCCGAGGTCGCGGACGACCACGGCGCCCGCGCCGACCGTCGTCCACGCCCCGATTTTCCGCGCCGGGATCGCCATGCAGCCGATGCCGAGGTACGCCCCTTCCCCCACGCGGACCCCGCCCGCGAGATGCACCCCCGGCGCGAGGTGCGCCCAATCCGCGATGACGCAGTCGTGGTCGATGGTCGCTGCGGTGTTGATGATCACATGCTGGCCAATGACACCGCCGGGCTGAATGATCGCCCCCGCGAAGACCACGGTCCCTGCTCTGAGCTGCGCATCGGGCGCGATCCACGCCGTGGGATGCACCACCGTCAGCCAGCGCAGGTTCACGCGTCCCGCGATTTTTTTCCGCGTCGCGTTACAGCCGATCGCGATCACGCCGCTCGCGACGCCCGCCGCGCCCGCCGCCGCGAGCGGGCCGCGCACCGGCACGCCGAGAACCTCGCCGCCCCACCGCGCTTCGTCGTCATCATAGACGGCGACGACCGTGTGACCGGCGGCGTGGAGGGTGCTGATGACGACCTTCGCGTGGCCGCCCGCGCCAAGGACCAGCACTTCGCTCATGGCAGTTCCTCCATGGCGTCGAGGGCTTCGTTTCCCGTGAAAACGTCCACGGTGGCGCGGCCCGGCTGGGTGATGCCCTCGCTCTTGAAGACCTTCCAGAAAGTCAGCGCGAGGATTTTCAAATCGAGCCCGAGCGACTGGTGGTCCACGTACCACACATCGAGCGCCAGCCGGCGCGGCCAGCTCGCGGCGTTGCGCCCATTGACCTGCGCCCAGCCGGTGATCCCCGGCAGTACGTCGTGCCGGCGCGCCTGCTCGGGCGAATACCGCGGCAGGTACTCCATCATCAGCGGCCGCGGCCCGACGAGGGACATTTCACCGCGCAGCACGTTCCAGAGCTGCGGCAGCTCATCGAGACTCGAGCTGCGCAGCAGCCGGCCCAGCGGGGTCAGCCGCTCGGCGTCGGATTTCAGCCCGCCGCGCGCGTCGCGGCCGTCGGTCATCGTGCGGAACTTGACCACAAAAAATGGCGCTCCGTGGAGTCCCGGCCGGCGTTGGCGGAAAAGCACCGGACGGCCGAGCCCCCATGCGATGACCACGGAAACGGCGGCCATGACGGGCGCCAGCAGGACCGCCGCAGGCACCGCCAGCGCGAGGTCGAAAAGCCGTTTGGAAATTGCGTGGCGCATCAGTGGGCGGCGATGGGTTTCTGCGCGGCGGGTTTTTGCGCCAGCAGCCACGCGACGAGGTCGGCGACCTGCGCGGGCGCGAGCATGCCGCCGAACGGCGGCATCGCGGAGGTGTGCAGGCTCTGACGCTCGGTGATGAGCGCCTTTTCCACGCGCACCGGCTCGCCGGCGGTTTGTGCGAGCATGAGATGCCGGTCGGTCTCCTCGCGCAGGATGCCCGCGTAGGTTTTCCCATCGCGCGTGCTGACGCTCAGCAGCGCGAAGCCTTCGGTGATCGCGGCGTTCGGATCGAGGATCGAGCGGACGAGGTGCTCGGGATCGTTGCGCTCGCCGATCGCCGAAAGGTCCGGGCCGAATTGCCGGCCCTGCCCGCCCGCGCGATGACAGTTCACGCAGCCCGCAGCGGTGAAGAGCATGTGACCCCGCTCGGGCTGGCCGGTCTTGAGCGCCGCGAGCGCTTGTTCAACCGTCGCGGGTTCGGCGCGCGGCTGGAGCACGACGGTCGCCGCCGGTGCGCCAGTGCGCTTCGTGAAGACGGCTTCGGCGGGTTCGCCGACGGGCTTGTTTTCCACGAAAAGCGCGGCCTTCAGCGTGGTAGTGGCGCGCAGCACGAGCGACTCCGACTCGGGGAAGAGCGCCGATGTTTCCGACGGCGCGGAGCCGTCGAGCGTGTAACGGATGGCCGATGGCTTCAGGCCGGGCGTGACATAGACCGTGACCTCGCGCTCGAACTCGCCGGGCTCCGGCTCGAATGTGATGAACGGATTTCCGCTGCGCCTCGCGAGCCAGAGCGCCGCGACCTCGGTGGTGGCGGGATCGGCGGTGAGCGGCGTCGCGTCTTCGGGTGTGATCCGGCCGAGATCGGCGAGCGCGAGAAAGGCGGCGCGGCGCACGCCATCGCGCGAATCTTTCAACATCGCGCGGAGGGCATCGACGCCGCTGAGGTCACGCAGCGCGCCCCATGCGGAGTAGAAAGTGATGCGATCCGTTTCCGTCGCGGCCAGCGTCTGGAGCGCATCGGTGCATTGCGCCGCACGGGCCTGCCAGATCGCCTGCACGGCGGCAAAGCGGATGCGCGGCTCGGCATCGCGCAGCGCCTCAGCGACGGTGCCGGCGAGCGGGCGGGAGAAAGTGCGGGCGCGGTGCGCGAGGATGCGCAGGGACTGGATGCGGCGGTTGAGCGAAGCGGCGCGGCTCGCGGCGAACCATTCGTCCAGCGCCGCGTCGTCTATGCGCCCGAGCGTCCACAGCGCCCACGTTTCCTGCGCTAGCGGGAGGCCCGGCGTCGCGAGCAGCCGCAGCAAATCCTCCTTCACCGCGGGGCCGCGCCGGAGCAGCTCCTCCTGCGCATCCACGCGCCACGTCGGGACGTGGCTGCCGAGATCCTCGGCGAGTTCGGCAAAGCTCCACTGTGCCGCCGGGCGTTCGCGTTTGGCGGCGCGCCAGTCGAGCAGCGGCGCGCCTTTCCAGACGATGCGGAAGACGCGGCCCTCAAGCGCATCCGTCGTGCCGAGCAGGCCGCGCACGAGTTTCTGCGGGCGGTTGTATTGCTTGCCCCAGCTCAGCACCCACAGCGCGCCATCGGGTCCGGCCTCCATGTCGGTCGGGCGAAAGAGCGCGCGTCCACCCGTGGCGAACTCCTGCCACGCGCCGCCCTCCGGCTGCATGAGCGCGCCCTCCCAGCGTGCGCGATACGCGCACGTTTTCTTGCGCTCGTAATCGTTCATGAACCAGACGCCGCGCCACTCCGGCGGGAATTGCGGCGCATCGTAGAAGACCACGCCGGTGCTCGATCCATCGTAGAGCGGGCCGCTCACCGGCACTGTTGGCGGATTCCGCTCGCCGGTCCAATGCGCGCTCCAGCCGTGTCCCCAGCCGAAGTGCGCGCCCGCGAACGGCATCACGATGCGATCGCCTTCGTGCTGATCGTTGTCCGTGCCGAGCCAGTCGAAGCCGCTGTCGAAGACGATGTCGAACGGGTTGCGCAGACCGCGCGAGACGATCTCCAGATTCGCGCCCAGGTCGTCGCAGCGCAGGAATCCGCCCTCGCGTCCCCAGTCGTCGTTTGGGTCCTGATACGCGTGCTGGTATTCGGCTTTCTTGAAAGTCTGCGGCGACGGAAAATCGGGCGAGCCCTCGGGCGCGCTCACGCCCCAGAGGTCGCGGAACGGCTTCGGCGCTAGCCGTCCGGGTTGGGTCAGCCCCTTCGAGTTGCCCTTCGTCATGTAGAGCTTTCCGTCCGGCGCCCAGATGAGGCCGTGCAGCGCGTGCTCGAGATTTCCGAGGTCGGTGAAAACGCGGACGTATTCGTCGGCCACATCGTCACCATCGAGGTCGCGCGCGATGGTGAGGTCGGGCGCGTTCGCGATCCACAAGTCCCGCCCGTGCCAGGCCAGGCCTTGGATCGAGTTGAGGCCGGTGGCGAAATCCTTTGTCTGGTCCGCCACGCCATCGCCATCCGCGTCGGCCAGCAGCACCACGCGGTCGCCGGGCGTCTCGGGCTTTGGATTGCGGTACTGCGGACCCATGCCGACGAAGAGCCGGCCCTTCCGGTCGAACGCCATCGCGCCCGGATTGCCCACCAGCGGCTCCTTCGCGAAGAGTTTCGCCTCGAAGCCCGCGGGCACTTGTGGCAGCGCGTCCGCGTCCATCTGCGAGGAGTCGGAGGGATGCGCAAAATAAAATGCCGCGCCGGCCAGCGAGCCGAGCGCGAGGAGACCGAGGAGAATTTTCGCCGTGGATGTCATGCGGTGCAGTGCACTGGGTTTTCGGTGTTGGCCGGCAGCGGCACGCCTTTTCCGCGCAGCAGCCGGGCGTAGGCGATCTGCACTTTTTCAAAAACTACCCGCTCGTCGAAACGCTCCGCCGCGATGCGCCGGGCTTCGCTGCTCATGCGCCGCGCCGTCTCAGGCTCGGACAGGATGCGCAGGATCGCCGCCGTGAGCCCCGGCACGTCGCCAAACGGCACGCGGAGTCCGTTGCCGTCGTGATCCACGGCTTCGCGGTTGCCCTTCACATCGCTGACGACCGCCGGCACGCCCAGCGCACTCGCCTCCATCACCACCCGCGGCACGCCCTCGAACAGCGACGGCAGCACGAGCACGTTCATGATTTTGTAAAAGCCCGGCAGCTCCGGGTTCGCGCGAAAGCCGAGAAACACGCACCGCTCCGCGATGCCGTAATCCGCTGCGACCGACGGCTCGACCGCATCCGGCTTGCCGTGATCGGTGTCGCCGACGATGACGAAACGCACGTCCGGCCGCAGCGCCGCGAGGCGTTTGGCGGCGCCGAGAAAATCGAGGAAACCTTTCCGCCGCGCCGCGAGCCTGCCGACGAAGCCGACGACCGGCGCATCCGCCGCGATGCCGAGTGCCGCGCGGCACCGCGCCGCGTCTTCCGGGGAAATCGCATCGGCATTGAATTCGGAAAGATCAATCCCGTTGCCGAGCAGCTCGATTTTTTCCCGGCGGCAAATGCCCTCCCGCACCGCTGTCTCCAGATCCTCCGCGTTTTGCGAGAGGATGAGGTCGGAGCAAAGCGCCGCGATTTTTTCCATGAGGATGTAGAACCGCCGCGCCCGCGGGCGCATGCGCTCGTGAAAGTAGAAGCCGTGAATCGTGTTCACGACGACGGGGACGCCGGCGAGCCGCGCCGCGAGCTGGCCGAGGAGCCCGGCCTTCGGTGTGTGCGTGTGGATGATCGTGAACTGCTCGCGCCGCATCACCCGCCACAGCCGCCACAGCGAAACGAGATCGGCCAGCGGCGTGAAATTGCGACTCATCGGCACCGCGAGATGACGCACGCCGGCGGCCTTGATCGCGGGCACGTCCGTGCCGGGGGATGAGATGCCGGCGACCTCGTAGCCCGCCGCGCGCAGGCTCCGCATCTGATTCAGCAGCAGCGCGTGCAGCGAAATATCTACCGTGGTGACGTGGGCGATTTTCACGCGCATATTGCTTCTCCGTCCATGTAAGCGCGGTGCCAAAGCTCGAAGTTGAGCAGCAGCCAGAGGTGCGCGTCCCAGACGTGGCGGCCCTCCTGGTGTTCGCGCCAGAGCCGTTCGACAAAGGCGCTGTCGAAGTAGCCGCGGCGGCGCGTCCGGTCGTCGAGCAGGACCTCGAAAGTGAAGTCCTTCAGCGCCCCGCGGAACCACGGGTCGAGCGGCACGGCAAAACCGTGCTTCGGCCTCGTCAGCACGGGGGCAGGCACGAGGTCGCGCACGGCCTGCTTGAGGATCATCTTCATCGCGCTGCCGCGGATTTTGAACCGGCCAGGAATCTGAAACGCCAGTTCCACGAGCCGGTGATCGAGCAGCGGCAGGCGCGCTTCGAGGCTGCACGCCATCGTGGCCTTGTCCGCCTTTTCCATGTAGGCGTCGGCCAGCCACGTCTTCACATCGACATACATCAGCCGGTTGAGGTGGTCGTTCGCCGTCGTCCCATTCAGGCGATGGTAGTACTGCGGATACGGCCACGCCGGATCGTAGCCGGTCGTCTCCGCCAGCGGGCCGTGGCCGAGCAGCTCGCCCTGCATCGCCGGCGTGAACAGCCGCAGCCACGACGCGTAGCGCGCCGCGGGATCGGCGATCGGCAGCGTCTGCAGCGTGCGCTTGATGCGGCGGAACCGCGGGAGCCGGCCGGCGAGCGCGGGGAGAAAATTTCCCGTCAGCGCCGACGGCAGCTTTTGGTAGAGCCCCGCGAAACGATCCGCCGCATAGCGCCGGTAGCCGCCGAAAAGTTCGTCGCCGCCATCGCCGGCGAGCACCACTTTCACCTGCTCGCGCGCAAACCGGCTGAGCAGGTAAAGCGGGAAGCCGGCCGGATCGCCGAACGGCTCGTCGTAGTGATAGACGAGCGTCTGCAGCGTCTCGACGAGATCGGCGCTCTCGACACGCAGCTCGTGGTGCTCGGTGCCAAGGTGCTGCGCGACGGCGCGGGCGTCGGAGAGTTCGTTGTAGGCGCCGCCGATGGTGAACCCGAGCGAGAAGGTCTTCACCGGCCCGGTCGCGTGCCGTTTCATCAGCGCCACGATCGCGCTCGAATCCACGCCGCCGCTGAGGAAAGCGCCCACCGGCACGTCGGCGACCATGCGCCGCTGCACCGAGTCGTCGAGCAGCGCCCGCACGCGCCCGGCGAGTTCCTTTTCACCCAGCGCCTCGCCCGCCGCCAACTGCGGCTCGTGGCCGACATCCCAGTACTCGGCGATGCGGATGCCGCCGTTTTCCGCGAGGAGATAGTGGCCGGGCAGCAGCTTCGAGACGTTGCGATACATTGTCTCCGGCGCGACGGCGTGGCCGAAGGCGAGGAAGTTCGACAGCCCGCGCGGGTTGATCTCCCGCGGCACGGACGGGTCGGCCATGAGCGCCTTGATCTCGGAAGCAAAGATGAGCCGCTCGCCGTCGTGATAGTAATAGAGCGGCTTCTCGCCGATCCGGTCCCGCGCGAGAAACAGCCGCGCGCGCGGTGCGTCCCAGATGGCGATGGCGAACATGCCGTTGAAGCGCTTCAGGCAATCCGTGCCCCACTCCTCGTAGGCGTGCAGGATGACTTCGGTGTCGCTGCGCGTGCGGAAGACGTGCCCCTTCGCCTCCAACTCGGGCCGGAGCTCGCGGAAGTTGTAGAGCTCGCCGTTGAAGACGATGCAGCAAGTCCGGTCTTCGTTCCAAATCGGCTGCTGCCCGCCCGCGAGATCAATGATGCTCAGCCGCCGCATCCCGAGGAACACCGGGCCGCCGCACCACACCCCGCGCTCGTCCGGCCCGCGGTGGTGCAGACGGTCCGTGGCCAACTGCGCCCGCGCTTCGTCCACGCCATGTTTGTCCAGATGTCCGTAGATGCCGCACATGCCCTTTGGAATTCTTAGAAGCGCCGCTCTTCCACGGTGATGAGGTCCGAGGGTGCGACTTCGAACGCGGTCGTCCCCTCCGCACGCGCCATCTTTTTCCCATCGAGCTGAATGACGACCTCCCGGCCCCCGACCACGCGCTTCACGGTGATGCGCCCAGGGTTCGCCAGCCGCGTGTAGCCGCCCGCGATCCCGATGACCTGGAGCAGGTTCAGCGTCTCGCGGTCGGGAAAGCGATAGGTCCCCGGCCGCTGCACCTGCCCGAGCACCGTAAAAAGCCGCTTCACCGGTTCGGTCACGGTCAGCGTGACCTGCGGATTGACGAGAAAACGCGCTTCAAGGCGGTCCCGGATCACGCGCGCAGCCTCCTGCGCGGTCTTGCCCGCCACCGCGATCTCGCCGAGGAGCGGGAACGTGATCCGGCCGTCCTCCGAAATGCGCGCGATCGTATCCAGATTCGGTTCATCGAAAACTTTGACCGTGATGAGGTCGTTCGCCGCCAGCACATGGCCTGCGGCGACCGCGGCTTTGGGCAACGCGGAGTTCGCCGAGGGAGCATTCCGGCCAAGGCCCGGTTGCTGAGCGCGGCCGCGGCTGGGGACCCACAACGTCAGGAGCGCGCAGCAGAGAAGTCGTCGGAGAGTCATATGTATTGAAATATGTTTTTCATATTTTCAAGAAGCCGGCGAGCGCGAAATCGGCCGGCGCACGGACTGCGCGTACATTTCGTCCGTCGCCTGGAACATCCCTTCGAGGGTGAATTCCCGGAGCACTCGAAGTCGGCCCGCCTCCCCGAACCGGGCCCGCAGCGCACCGTCGCTCAGCTTGCCAAAGGCGGCGGCCAGCGCCTCTGGTTCGCCCGGCCCGACGAGGAGGCCGGTCTCGCCCTCGGCCACGACTTCCGGAATGGCGCCGACGCGGGTCGCGACGACGGGCCGGCGGGCCGCCATCGCTTCCAGCAGGACGAGGCCGAGACCTTCATAAACCGAAGTGAGCGCGAACACATCGAACGCGCGCATGACGGCCGCGATGTCCTCGCGGAAGCCTGCCCACACCACGTGCCTGGCGATGCCCAGGGCTTCCGCGCGGTGCCGGAGCACTCCATCCAGCGGCCCCGCGCCGACGATGATCAGACGCGTCTGCGGGCATCGTCCGGCGAACAGCGCGAAGCCGCGGAGCAGCGTGCCGATGTCTTTCTGAGGCACGAGGCGCCCCACAAAACCGACGGCCACCTCGTCGTCCGCGACGCCCCACGCGCGGCGGAGCGCAGCCACATCGCCAGCCGGCACGCCGCCAAACGGAGCCTCGTCCACGCCGTAGTAGATCGTCTGGAATTTCGCCGCATCGAGTCCGAGTCCGCGGCCGGACATGTAGCGCCTCACCGCCTCAGAAATCGCGATCACCCGCGCGGCGCGACGGCCCACCCAGCGGCCCAAAAACCGCTGGCCGGGCACCTCGGCAAAGCGTTCTTCGTTGTGCTTCGTAATGAGCAGCGGCAGCGCCGGTGCGCCGATGCCGAGCAGCGCCAGCCGCGCGTAGAGTTCTGCCGGCGGGAGGTGCGCATGGACGAGGTCGAAATGACCGCTGCCGATCACGCGCCGCAGTTTCACCAAAGGCCGCAAGTCCCCGTAAAACCTCAGCCCGAGATGGTGCACCTCCGCCCCGAACCCGCGCAGCGCCGCCGCCCAATAGCTGTGGCCGCGCAGGTAGGCCACGGTCACGCCCAGGCCCTGCGCGCGCTGGTGCCGCACCAGGTCGCAGAGGTGATTTTCCGCCCCGCCGCGGTCGATGCCGGTGATGACATGCAGGACGCGCAGGGCGGCGGACGGGCGGGTTTTTTCCATGGCTAGACCGCCAGCGGGAGCGGCTCGGGGCCGGTGCGGCTGCCCTCATTTTCCGCCGCGCAGAGTTTGCGCCGGACCGTCATTAACTGCAGGAGTGCAAGAATCATAACCGGCAGGAAAGGCGCGAAGTAGCGGTCCTTCACGCCCGAGGCGCCGACGAACAAATACCCGATCATGAGCGAGACAAAGATGGCCGTATTCACCATGCGCGTGGCCCAGGCGGAATAGCGGAGATACCTCCAGTGCAGCGCCAGGCCGACGAGGATTGCGTAATAGAAAATGCCGTAGATGCCCGTGAAGACGGAGAGCAGGTCCAGGTCCGGCCAGACGAGGTAAAAGTGCAGCGGCGTGGGCAGCGCCAGCCCGAGGAGCGGGCCGAGCAGCTTCATGGTGAAAGCGTTGCGATAAACCAGCGAATACAAGGCGCCGGCATGCTCCATCTTGACCTCGTCCAAATGGAAAAACGGCGGGGCCACGAGCAGCGCGACCATGATTCCCGCGAAGAGGATGGCCGGACGAAGGCGCCCCACGCCGGTGTGTTTGAAAACGTAAAAGGAGGCGAGGAGCGCCGCGAAGGTCGGGCGAAAAAGGAGCATGAGGCCAACCCACAAAAGCGCGCGCACCGGCCGGGCGCGGCCATACAGCGCCGTGACGAAAGCGAGGGCCAGCGATTCGGCGACTGACTCCTTGAAGTGCGTGGCGGCGAAGAAAATCGAGACCGGGTTCAGGGCCAGCCAGAGCAGCTCGCGGCGGTCGAGGCGAAACGCCGCCGCCGCCCCGGCATTGGCCAGCGCGGACAGGATCGAAGTGAGCAGCACGAAACTGAACGGGTGATTCCAGACGAAATACACCGCGGCATGCAGCGCCACGAGCGGCAGGACGGTGTTGAAATACTGCGCCGGAGATTCCGGTTCGCGGATCTTCCGGATGGCTTCAGCGTGGATGGCGTAGGACTCTTCGAGTTCCGGCAAGCCTTCGGCGCGGAGCACCCGGTCCAGGTCTGCGTGCGCGGGATCGGCGAGGGTGTCGTGCAGGTACTGCCCCAGGATGTGATACGCCGCGGGATCGCCCCCGGGGCCGAGCTCGCCAAGGAACGAAAAGATCGCCGCGAGCAGCAGGCGCGGCAGCAGGCATTTGAGGAAGGTCAGGCCCAAGCTCATCGGATCACCCTTCGACGGCTGCGATTTCCGGAAACAGCCAGGCCGGCGCTTTCCGTCCGGCCAGGCGCGTGGCGATGCGGGTGACGTCGGCGTCGCGGAAGATGATCCAGCGCAGACCGGCCAAACCCAGCCCGGCAAACACCACGCCTTGCAGGACGGCCCGGGCCGTGGCCGGCAGCGGAACGAGCGACCCTGCGAGGGCCGCCAGCGCGCACGCGGCGGTGGCGACGAGCAGGCCATGCAGCGGGACGCGGTAAGTCCGCGCGGGGACGAGCTGGCGCAGCAGGAGGAGATTCAGCGCCGCCACTGCGCCACGCGCCGCACCGACGGCGACAATCACAATTTCCACCGGCTGCCGGTACACGAGCGCCAGCGTGGTGACCGTGACCACGGCCTGCAGCACGTTCACCTTCATCAGCTCGCGGTAGCGTCCGTTGCGGAGCAGCGCGGGCGAGCAGCTTCCGCGGATCCAATTCTCGAACGCCGTCGGAACCAGCAGCAGCGCCGCCAGACCCGCCGCCGTGCTGTAGCCCACGCCGTACACCGCCGGGACAAACCACGGCAGCGCGAGCAGCCCCGCGCCGACGCTGAAGCAGTAGAGCAGGCTCGAAAGTTTCATCACGCGCGCGACGGCGAGGCCCTGGGCCGCGGGATCGTCGCTGGTCTGGCTGAGAAACGGGGCCACGAGATTGCCCATCGGCATGACCGTGAGGCTCACGAGTTTCCCGACGAGATCGACGGCGAGGGTGAAGAAGGCGATGGCCGCCGCCGGATGATGCGGCGCGAGCACCAGCAGCAGCACGCTGCCGCTGCCGAGCATCGCGCACGCTTTGTCGAAAATGGTGAGCAGACCGAAGCGCTGCGCGCGATTGACGAACGCGGCCGGCAGCGGGCCGCGCTCCGTGCCCACGAGCCGCCGGAACCGGTGATCGGCGATCGCGGCCTCGATCACGGTGAGCGCGAGAAAGCCGCCGACCAGCGCGAACAGCCCGCCGCCGGCGAGCGCGGTCAGCGCGAGCACGACAGACCGCAGCACGAGGAAGCTCTGCTGGAGCAGCAGCGCGGTCTTCGTCTCAAAAAGCGCGAGCAGGCCGTAGTGGGCGAGCAGCCGCGTGAGGCTGCCGGCGACGATCGCGGCGATGATCACGAACAGCCACGGGTGCGCGGCCAGGCTGCTGAACGGCGTGTGGCGCGCATACATCGGCCCGAACGCCACGAGCGCCGCGGCGCAGAGCACGGCGGCGAGCCCGCGGCGGAGCTGCATCTTGCGATAGAAAGTGCCGCGCGCCTGCTGCTGCGCGGCTTCGGCGAGGTAGCGCGTGAGCCCGCTGTTCGCGCCGGCCTCGAAGACCAGCGTGGCGAGGCCGATCAGCGCCATCACCGCGCCGTATTCCGCGTAGAGGCTCGGCGGCATGGCCCGCACGAGCACGATGGACGCGCCGAAGGAGAGCAGCAGGCCGGCGAGGTTCAGCCACCAGTTCGCGTGCAGCGCGGCAATGATTTTTTGGGAACCCGCCATGGCCTTACGCGTGCGCCGCCTGGCACAGGGCGAGTTGTTCGAGGATGCGGTCGGCAAGACCTGGCAGCGAGTGGAGCCGCCCGACCTGCGTGCGCAGATAGGCGCCGATTTCCGCGCGCTCTCCGGCACTGCGCGCGAGCAGCGCGCGCAGCTTGCCGGCGAGGTCGGCGGCATCGCCGTTGCGGAAAAAGAGTTCGCTTTCGTACCGGCCCAGGGTCTCGCGAAAGTCGTCGTTCGCGACGAGGCACGGCCGGCCGCAGCTCATCGCTTCCCACGCCACTTTGTCGCCGAATCCGGCCGGCGTGAGATTCACATGCACCGCGCACGCACGGTAGTGCGCGGGCAGTTCCGCGCACGGCACCGGCGGCGCGAAAACGACCCGCTTTTCCAGCCCGAGTTCCTGCGCGAGCTGCCGCAGCCCGGCGGCGCAGGCCTCGTCTGCCGCGCCCGCCGTGGCCCCGAGGATCACCACGCGAAAACGCTCCGGCAGCAGCGCCAGCGCGCGCAGCAGGGTGGCGTGATTTTTCACCGGCGAAATGCGGCCGACGCAGAGGATCACCTCGTCGTCCACGGACGCCGCCGCCGCGGGCGCGAAGAGCGTGGTGTCGATGCCCTGGCCGATCACGGCGAGCTTGTCGTGGCGATACGGGTAGGCGTTCGGCAGGCTCGTCACCATCCGGTTGGAAAAAAAGTGCGCGACTTTCAGCGAACGCGAGAGGCTGGGATGCGCATACCACGTCACCAGCGGGATGCCGCGCGCGCGCAGCACCGGCCCCGCGAGCGCGGAGAAAACGTGGATCATGTGCGAGAAGCAGCCGTCGATGCGCCGCTCGCGCAGGATGCGGAAAAGCAGGCGGTAAAATTCGATGACGCGGCGCGGCTCGGAGTAGCCGAGTTCTTTGCCGACGGAATGCACGCGCACATTGTCCGGCACGGCGAGTTCGCCGGCCTGCATCGTGATCACGTCGATGCTTTCGACGCGCGCGGCGAGTTCGCAAATCCATTGCGTGGTGAAGCCGAGGATCGGATGGCGCGCATCGGTCACGAGGTTGAAAAGGAGCAGCCGCCGCGGCGTGCCCGGCTGCGCGCCATTGGTGGCAGACGCCGTTGCGCCGGCGGCGAGCTTTTGCCAAATCGCCAACTGCCCCGGCGTATTGCGGCTAGGATCAAGATTCGTGCGGATGTGCTCGCGGCCGGCGAGTCCCAGGCGCAGCCGCAACTCGGGGCTCTCGATCAGCGCGGCGAGCTTCGCCCCCACGGCCTCGGTCGCGCGCACGGGGACGATGTAGCCGGTCGCGCCGTCGAGCACCGCTTCGTCGGAGCCGCTCACGGCGGTCGTCACCACGGGCAGCGCCGCGGCGGCGGCCTCCATCAGCACGCGCGGATAGCCCTCGTAGTCGGACGTCAGGACGAAAATGTCGGCGTCCGCGAAAACGCCGGCGATTTCGTCGCGCGAGACCTTGCCGCGAAACTTCACGACCTCCGCCAGGCCCTGGCGTTCGACCGCGCCGCGGAGCAGCCCGTCATCCGGCCCCTCGCCCACGAGCAGCACCTCGAAGCGCTGGCGCGTGCGCGCTCGCAGCAGTTGCGCGACGGCGAGCAGGAGCGGGAGATTTTTCTGCCCGCAAAGCCGCCCGACGAAGAGCAGGCGCACGACTGCGCGCGGCTGGCGCGAGGCCGTCGGGATTTGATGAAACTGTTCGAGGTTCGCCGGCACCATCGGCTTCACCGCGACGCGCGAGGGCTCGCAGCCCGCGGCGATCAGGCTGCGCGCGGTCATCGCGCCGTCCACCTGGATGCCCGCGCACCCGCGCAAGACCCAGCGCCCGACCGGCGCGAGCAGGCGATGGCTCCAGGCGCTCGCGACCCAGTGCGCGTCGTACACATTCGGCCCGTACAGGCACACATTGACCGGCAGCCGGAAGAGCCGGCCGAGCGCCATCGCGGCGAGGCCGGTGAAGAACGGATCCTGCGCCTGGATGAGGTTCATCTTGCGCGCGCGGAGCACTGTGCGGCCGATCTGGAACATGCGGAAGAGGCTGTGCAGCGGGCCGAAAGCGTCTGTCGGAATCGCCTCGACGTGCGGCGCGAGGCGGCGCGGTTTGAGGCCGTGGCGTTTGTAGGCGTTGGTCACGATGACGTATTCGTCGAGGTGCGCCGCGTAGCCCATCATCCGCTGGAAGTCCTCGGCGGATTCGCCCTCCCAGAGGCCGCGCGTGGCGCCGAACGAAAGCACGGAGATCCCTTTCATCGCGACTCCTCCACGGCCACCGACTGCGCCGCGCGCTGCGGTGCGACTGCCGCGAGCAGCGCGGATTCCGTCGCGGCCACCATCGTGTCGAAATCGAAATGCCCGCGCACTTGCCGCGTCGCTTCATCGGCCAACTGCCGGCCCAGCGAGGGCTCGCTCCACAGCCGCCCGACCGCGGCTTGCAGCGCGCTCGCGTCGCCCACCGGGATCAGGAGCCCGGTCACATTGTGCTCGACGACTTCACCCGTGCCGCCGGCATCCGTGGCGATCACGGGCACGCCGGCGGCCATCGCTTCGAGGACGACATGCGGCAGTCCTTCGTAGGTGGAATTCAGCACGAAGGCATCGGCCTGCCCGAGGTAGGCGCGCACCGCAGGGTGGGGGACATCGCCGAGAAAAAGCACCCGCTCGGCCACGCCGCACGCGCTGGCGAGCGCCGCGTATTCCGCCCGCATGGGACCGTCGCCGGCCACGACCAGCCGCGTCCCGGGCACCGCCGGGAGCAGGCGGATGAGCGCATCCACGCCCTTCCACGGCATGAGCCGGCAGACCGTGATGAGCGTCTTCCCGCCCCACGTGGGCAGTGTGGCCGCGCCGCCCTGGGCCGCACCCGGCGGCGGCACCGCGTTGTAGATGACGCGGACTTTTTCCTGCGGAAAGCCCCAGCCGCAGACGATGCGCCGCAGATAGGCGCTGGGGACGATGATCTTCCTCGCGAGGCGCAGCGGGAAGGTCCGCAGCCCGTCGAGGGCGCGCAGCCGGAGATTCTTCGCGCCCGTCTGGTAATCATCCAGCGTGGCGGAAAACCACCCCCGGCCAGTGGCGCGTTCCCACGCATAATCGCCCACGATTTTGTGCACTGTCGGCCGACCCGCGAGTGCTGCGCCGAGCGCGGCTTCTGCGCCGAGGCCGTTGACGTACACGAGATCATGGCGCAACGCCGCCCGCCAGATCGCGCCCACCGTCAGCAGCACGCGGCACGGCCAGTAGAGCCCGCGCCGGATGCGCCGCACGGGGCAGCCGCAGCCCGCATCGTCCTGCGCGGCGCGGTCGCTCAGGCAGATGACTTCCACGCGGTGGCCGCGCGCCAGCAGTGCGGTCGCGATCCGCGGCACGTAGCTCGCGGGCCCGCCGCGATCGGGCGGAAAGATGCCGGTGACGAGGAGGATTCTCATGGGATCCGCGGGCCGGTGCAGACCCGCGGCTGGAGGCCCGCCCGCCGCGCCGGGGTGGGGATGAAAATCCATGTCGCCGTATTCATTTTCGCCCCTCGGATTAGCAGTTCGCTTCCGTGCTGGCGCCGTACACTTCGTCCGCGCCGTAACCGGGCGTGTGATAGTGATAGTAGTAGCCGCCATTGCGGGCGGGCAGGCCGTTGAGGATGAAGCCCGCCACCTTGGCGCCGCTCTCGCGCAGCTTCTGCACGGCGCGCACCACCGCGCGACCCGGCGTCTCCCCGGCGCGGACGACGAGGCAGACCACCCCGGCATGCGGCGCGAGGAGCAGCGTGTCGCTGACCGCCAGGATGGGCGCGGTGTCGATGACGACGCGGTCGAAGTGGCGGCTCACCTGTTGGAGAAAGCCGGACAGCTCGGAGCGGCTGAAGATTTCGGCGAGGTTGGGGACACGCTTGCCTGCGGGCAAGACGGAGAGATTGGTGATGCCGGTCAGGTGAACGGCGCGATCAAGGGGAGCCTCGCCGAGCAGCAGATCGCTCACGCCCGGCGCCCCCTGGGATTGCAGGAGAATGCGCTCGACGCTGGGGAGCCGGAGGTCGGCGTCGATGAGCAAAGTCCGCAAGCCTTGCTGGGCGAACGCCGTGGCGCAATTGATCGCGCAGAAGGTTTTGCCCTCGCCGGGGATGGCGCTGGCGAAGAGCACCGCATGGCTGCCGGCGTTTTTTTCCGCCACGCGCAGGCTCGTGCGCAGCGTGCGAAACGCCTCGGCCACGGCCGTGTGGGGCTTCTCCGCGAGGACGCGCGCGGCCTCGCCCAGCTTGGTTTTGGTTTGCACCGGGATCGCTGCGAGCGAGGGCAAGCCCAAGGTCTGCTCCGCCTGGTCCACGGTCCGCAGGGAATCGTCCATCATGTGCCGGCCCAGCACGCCGGCGAGGCCGAGGGCGAGGCCGCCGCAGAAGCTGAGGAGCAGGATGGCTTTCTTGTTTGGCTTGATCGGACGCTCCGGCAGCGGGGCGGGCGCGGCGATGCGGATGGCGTATTCGGACACGCCTTGCGCGACATCGGTCTCTTTGAGCCGCGCGAGGAGCGACTCGTAAAGGGCGCGGTCGGACGCTACCTCGCGGGCTAGGGCGTTGTACGGAATCGCCATCTCGCTCAGTTCGAGCGCCAGCGCTTGCTGGCCGCGCAGGGCTTCCTCGAGTTTCCCCTCCGTGGTCTGCGCGGCGGCCAAGGCGGTGTTCACGAGCCCTGCTGCCGAAATGATCGCCTCGTTGAGCTTGGCCTTGAGTTCCGTCAGCGCGGTGACCGCCTCGAGATACTTTGGGTGCTCCGGCTTGTAGCGGCGGCTGAGCGTGCCGATCTCGGCGTCCTTTTCGCCGATCTTCCGCAGCACCTCCGCCACCTCCGCGGCTCCCGCCACGCTGCGCAGCGCGAGCAGACGCTCGGGCGGCTGCCCCGCCAGTTCCTTGAGCTGCGCGCAGTCGGCCTCGAGTTTCAGCCGTTCCGCACTCGCCGTGGTGACGCGCTGATTCAGCTCCTTGAGCCGCTCGACGATGATGTTCTGCTTCTCCTCGAGCGAGATGGCCTGGTGCTGTTCCTTGTAGCGCTGGAGCGACTGCTCCGACGTCGTCAGTGTCGCTTTCAGCCGCTCGGCTTCCTGCCGGAGAAACTCGTGCGCGCCCTGCGAGACCTGCGCCCGGCTCTCGGAGTTCGCGCGGATGAATTCGTCCACGAGCGCATTGGCGATCTTCTGCGCCATGGCGGGAGCGGCATCCTCCACCGTGATGTCGATCAGCCGCGTGCCCCGGCGGATGTCCACCGAGATTTTTCGGCGGAGGGTTTCTTGCCAGCGGGTTTCCGGCGCGGCCCGGTCGAGGCCGGGGAGAAATGCCGGATCGCGGGCCAGGTCGGCGCGCCCGATCAGCCGCAGAAAAAGCGCCGGATTCTGCAGGTTCTGCTCGATTGTCTTGAGCACTTCATCGCCCGCCCGCCCGCTCGCACTTTGCGCATCTGTTTTCACAAGCATCCGCCGCTCTTCCTCGACCTGAACGGTGGTCGTGGCGGCAAAAAACTTCTCAGTCCGCAGCACATAGGCGGTCCCCAGGAGCATCGAGAAGGCGATGGACAGCGCGATCCAACGGACGTTTTCCACAAGGAGATAGTAGAGCGCCCGCAAATCGGTGGCGGAGGCGAAGCTCTTCCGATCCTCTTTGAAATGGCGCATGGTCAGGCTCCTAAGGTTTCAAGGGCCGCTCGTTCGCGGTGATCAGAGCACCCGGCGCGACCATAAGAGTCAGGTTAATAATCATATAGAGTAAATGGGCTATAGGTTCCATAGCCAGTGGCAGTCAATCGAAACTTCCTGCCAGAACAATTCAATAAATCACGGTCGTCCGTAGCGTGACTTGGTTGTTCTCGAAACTGGACAACGCCCGGGAGGACTCGTTCCGGCGGTACTCGTAGCCGAGCCCCACATTTCCCCAAGACGCGAAATTGTAGAGCAGTCCGGCCCGCGCGTAAAAAAGGTCGTCGTGCCGGCTCTCGCCGCCCGGCGCTGCCGTGTACTCCGCATTCGCATACCCGCCTTCCACCGAGCAGTGCAGTCCGGCCAAAAGGGTGCGCTCGAAACGCAACGCAACCCCCGTGGCGGTATAGGTTTCATCCGGCTGCGACGCGGCGGGCTCCACCCGCCGAAAGCCTTCGAGCACGAGCAGCGTCGCCTCCGCCAGCGCGTAGCGCACGGCCAGATCGAACACCGGATCCATGCGGTCGCCCAGCGCGCCGTCCGACTGCCGGAATTCCACTCCGCCGCGCAGGCGCAGGCTCAGCTTCGCGGCGGATTCGTAGTCCAGCCGCCCGAGGATGCGCTCAAAGACTTGGGCCGCACTGTCCTCGACCTCCACCCGGCCTACGGCCGCGCCGAGGCTGGCCCGCACCAGCGGCGTCCATTGATACCCGAGGTAGGCCTCCTGCCGCCATTCCACCGTCCGGATGAAACCCTCCGGGTCATTGAGTTCATGATCCCAATTCACTTCGAGAGCCGCACGGTCGGTGAGTTGATAACTCGCCGTCACCTTCGAGGTCAGGGTTTTCCGCCGCACCCTTCCGCCGACGTCGATGTCCGGTTCGGATTTGGATTGGAAATGGGTGCCTGCGCCCAGCGTCAGCTTTTCCAGACACCAGCGCACGTCAAAGAGCGCATCCTGATCGAAGGCGTTCTGCGCGGGCGTTTTGACGAAACCGAGCAGGATGGCCGTGTAGTCCAGGATGAGAAAATTGCCGACGCCGCGGCCGATGGCGGGAGCGCTGTTGGTGCGGTCCAGGTATTGATCCCGGTCCTGCTCATGCTCCCAATAGCCCACGGCGAGGCCCGGCGCGGCCGTGAGGATGAGGTCCGCCACCCGGTCGCTCGGACGGATGAAAATGTTGTCGTTGTAGGTCGCCTGCATTTCCAGATGCGGTGCAAACCTCCAGCGCCCGGCACGCGGCTGCTCCACTCCATTGATGACCACGAGCGGCTCGCCAGCCGGCACCGCCGCCGCTAAGCTGCCCGCCTCCACAGCCCCCGATTCGATGAGCGCATCGCCCAAACTTTCCACCTCTAGCTGCTCGACACTCTCCACGAAATCCGCTCTTTCCCGCGGCAGGGGCCCAGCCGTTTCCTCGGCGAAAACTGGCCCCCACAGGACGGCGCAAACCGCCGCGAGGAGACCGCTTTTCAAAATGTCACAGGCCAGACACCACATACGAATGGCGCGCGATATATGAGGCGGCAGGCCTCCCTGTCAAGCCGGCGGCCCGGCACCCACCGGAGCGCGTGCGCCAGCGGGCGATGGCCGGCCACCCGTCCGAACGCGCTCCGGCGGCGATTCCATTGAACCGCACCCGATGTTCGATTCAGCCAATATTTTGCGGGCTCTGGCCGCGCTGGCCCTCCTCTGGTCCGCCACTCCGGGCCGCGCCGCGCCTTTGCTCATCAATGCCCAGCAGGCCACCTTCCGCACGCGCCCGGATTATATTCGCGACCATTTCGCGCACATCGACACCCTGCCTTTCGATGGCATGGTCATCAGCACCCTCACCAGCCGCCAGATGATGACCGATAATGTGCGCACCTACGCGCAGATGGCCGCCGATTTCGCGCCGCTCGATGGTCTCCGCTTCACCCGCATGCAGCACAACCTCGCCCTGGTGAACGTGGACCGGCCCGCCGATTTTTTCGGTGACTGGTCGGCGGCCATCGAAAACTTCCGCACCCTCGCCCGCGTGCTGAAAGAGCGCGGGCTCGCGGGCATCTCCTTCGACAACGAGGAATACTGGAGCGCGCAATACAATTACCCCGACGATTGCGCCGACCAGGCCAAGTCGCTCGCCGCATACTCCGCGCAGGCGCGCCTCCGCGGGCGGCAGATCATGGAGGCCATCGCCGGCGAGTTTCCCGACATCGTCTTTCTCGTTTTTTTCGGCCCTTACACCAGCCACCCCGGCACGCCGAACGATGTGCGGCGCGGCGGAAGCTGGACTGAGCAGGAGCTGCGCGGGCCTTTCACCGTCGGGCTCATGGAGGGCGCGGACAGCCGCACGCGCGTCGTCGATGGTGGCGAGGTCTATGCCTACCGGACCGAGGCCGACTTTCAGGGCTCGTATGATTTCCGCAAATTCACCCTCGCTTCCGCGGCGCAGAATTGCGCCTTCATCCCGCCCGCGCTGCGCTCCGTCTGGGCGCAAAAGCTGAGCATCAGCTTCGGCGTTTACAATCTCCCGGTCAGTGCGCCGATGGATCCCGCGATCATGCGCCCCACGCTCGAACGCGCCCTGCGCCGGTGCGACGACTTCGTGTGGCTTTATTTCGAGGAGGAGAATTGGAACGCGCCCGGCGAGATTTCGCAGGATTGGGTCGATGCCGTCGTCGGCGCGCAAGCGGCCACGCAGGCTCCGCCCGCCAGCGCCGCGCCTTCGGTCAGCATCACCAGCCCGGCCACGGGCCTGAGGTTCACCACGCCCCGCACCATCGCCATCGCCGCCAACGCCTCCTCCGCTGACGGCAGCGTGAGCAAAGTCGAGTTCTTCCGCGACACCACCAAGCTCGGCGAAAGCCTGAGCCCGCCGTACCACTTCGCCTGGAGCAGCCCCGCGGCGGGCACCTATGCCCTCACCGCCAAAGTGACGGACAGCAGTGGCGTCACCACCACCTCCAGCGCCGCGACCGTCACCATCGGCGCGGCGTTCGCCGCAAATATCAATTTTCAGCCGGCGGGCGGAACCCCGCCCGTGGGCTATTTCGCCGATACCGGCGAGACCTATGGCAGCCGCGAAAATGGGCTCACCTACGGCTGGAACATCAGCCACACCACTTACGCGTGCGATCGCGAGGACCGCGTCGATCGGCGTCTCGCCACGCTCGGCCAGTTCCGCGCCGGCGGCGTCTGGCAGATCGCCGTGCCGGACGGAATTTACGCTGTGACCGTCGGCATCGGCGACGGCAAGTACGCGTCCACCTACACGGTCAATACAGAGGGCGTGAACTGCTGGACCGCGCACTACCTCGCCGCCGGAGAATTCGTGACCCAGACCCGCACGGTCATCGTGAGCGACGGGAATCTGACCATCGACCAAGGCAGCGCGCCCGATGCGGCGACCCGCATCGACTACCTGCTCATCGCCGCCGCCGGCACCCCGCCCGCGGAGCCCGGCGGCCTGTGCGCATGCGCCGTGTCGCCGGGCATCATCGCGCTGCAGTGGGCGGACCATAGCTGCAACGAAACGGGCTTCACCCTCCAGCGCAGCACCAGCGCGGATTTTTCCACCGCCCTGCAAACGCTCAGCCTCGCCGCCGACCAAACCAGCCATACCGATTCCGGCCTAACCTCCGCCACGACCTACTACTACCGGCTGCGCTCAATCAATGCGGCTGGCCCGTCGCGATTCTCGAATACGCCCGCCGCGACGACGCCCATCCTCGACACCGACGGCGATGGCATTCCCGACCCGCAGGAGAGCCCTCCATCCGTCGTCGGCGTCGATGACCGCCAGGCCGATAGCGACGGCGACGGATTGTCCAATGCCGCCGAATTCCACGCCGGCACCGACCCGCTCGACAGTCATTCCCGTCCCCAAGTCACCGCGACCAGCGCGGGTTTTCCGGGCACGACCGTCTCGCTCTTTTTTCCCACCGTCGCCGGCCGGAAGTATGCCCTCGATTTCACCGATTCATTGACGGGCGGAATCTGGACGCTCGTGCCCGGCTCGGCCCGCACCGGCGATGGCACCCTGCAAACCGTATTGGACACCTCGTCCTCGGCGGCGCGCTTTTTCCGGCTCCGCGTCTCGCCCTAGACCTTGCGCTCCGCCCCGGCACTTTGCGCTTGCGACTGTCGGTGCCGGCCTCGAATCTCGCCTCGGGAATGTTTTTCCACCGTGGCCCCGCGTTTCATGGCGCGGGGCGCAGCACCGGCGGAAACCGTATTTTCAAGCGCAGTCGCGAGTTACTTTGTACCGCAGGATAACGTTAAGCCGAGGTGGCGAAATTGGCAGACGCGCCAGACTTAGGATCTGGTTCCGCAAGGAGTAGGGGTTCAAGTCCCCTCCTCGGCACATCCCCTGAACTCTGTGTTCACCAGGAATTATCGGCGGTGACTTCAGAATGCGCTTCGTCCCCGTACGCCAGGAGGCGGAAAGAAGCATGGGTGCAGCATCGTGTCAGGCGCGGAAACCGTCAGGTGCCTGGAGCGAGTAGAAAGTGCCGTTAATCTCGATGACATTGACCTGCCGAGCCGCGTATTACAACTCCCCCTTATGCGGCCATCCCTGAGGGCAAAGGGCTCCACCACGCCACGACGGATTTGTCCCCCCGGAAATCCCTATGTGCAGTACGCCCGAAGTGAGGCTGAACGAAACCCGCCGCCCAAAGCGGGCAGAGAATTTTCCGCGGTGAAAGTGTCGAGCACACCTGCTGGATCGCGCTTCCCCTCCCTGCCAGCCCCATCACCGCACGTCCGCGCGCACTGCCCGTTGCGAAATCTGGGGCATGACACCGAACACCGCTGAACCCAACGAAGACCCGGACATTGACCCAGAGGAAATGGTCGAAGCCGCTCAAGATCAGCCTGTGGAAAATATCCCGCCCGAAGTAAATCCCACGACGGCCGAACTGCTCGAATGGGACACGCTCCCTGCTTCATCCGGGCGAGTAGTTCCGAAGGTTCTGCCCGAGGATGAAGTCCCGGCAGCAGAAAGCCTCATCATCGAGGGTCTGGAGGAGGCTGACCGGGAGCAGCGCCTCGCCGCCGCCGATCCAGATTTTGAGCCATGAGAACGAGGGTCGGATCAGGACGCTACGGCCGCTGAGAAGGCGGGCTGCGAAAAACAATCATGCCTCAGATGCAGCGCAAAAAGAAGCCCGTTAGACCGGCGCAGAAGCAACCCCGGCAGCCGGGTTTGGAAAGCAAAATGCGACCGAGGCCGGAAGCTTGGATCAAAACCGCGCCGCAGGAACCAAAGCTCGCGGGGCGGGTGGCTGTGATTTCTGGTGGCGACAGCGGGATCGGTCGCGCCGTGGCTCTGGCCTTTGCGTCGGAAGGTGCGGATGTCGGAATCCTTTACTTCAATGAGCATCGCGACGCCAAGGAGACCGTGGATGCGGTGCAGGCCACCGGACGACGCGCGGTGGCGCTGGCAGGTGATATTGGGGACGAAAAATTCTGCCAGCAGGCTATCGCGCGAATGGTGAAAGACTTCGGCCGGCTCGATATTTTGGTGAACAACGCCGCCGAGCAGCACCCGCAAGAAGAGTTGGAAAAGATCACCGCCAAGCAGCTCGAACGGACGTTCCGCACCAATATCTTTTCCTTCTTCTTCCTCACCAAGGCTGCACTGCCTCATCTCAAGAAAGGCAGCTCCATCATCAACACCACGTCGGTCACAGCGTATCGCGGCAGCGCGACGTTGATCGACTACTCCTCCACCAAGGGCGCGATAGTTACCTTCACGCGCTCGCTCGCACACGCGGTGGTAAAGCGGGGAATTCGCGTCAACGCGGTGGCCCCTGGGCCGATCTGGACACCGCTCATTCCAGCGACCTTTCCCAAAGAGAAGGTGCAGACCTTCGGTTCCGACGTGCCGCTGGGGCGCACGGGCCAACCCAATGAAGTCGCGCCCTGCTACGTATTCCTAGCTGGCGACGACTCCTCCTATATGACCGGCCAGGTGCTGCATCCCAATGGTGGCGAAATCGTCAACGGATAAGATCCCGGCGAATGCCCTCGCCGCCGTCTTCGCAGAAGAAGCGCGGGAAGCTGGCTTGCGCTATTCCAATGATGCGCGGCCCGGTATCCGACGCGAGATGCGCGGTAAGAACTTCGTTTATTTCAGCACCACAGGTGACCGACTGAAAGACGCGGCCGCTCTTGCCCGCATCCGGCCGCTCGCCATTCCCCCCGCTTGGCAGAAGGTCTGGATTTGCCCTCATGAAAACGGCCACATTCAAGCGACCGGCCGCGACGGGCGCGGGCGCAAACAGTATCGCTACCACGCCGACTGGCGGCAGCGCCGCGATGACAACAAGTTTAGCCGCATGGTCGCCTTCGCCCGGGCCCTGCCCCGCATTCGCCGGCGCGTGCAGCGCGACCTTTCCCGCCGGGGGATCCCACGAGAAAAGGCGCTGGCCACCGTGGTGCGGCTGCTGGAGGCCACGCTGATTCGCGTGGGCAATGACGAATACGCGCGGCAAAACAAATCCTATGGGTTGACGACGATGCGCAATCATCACGCCCGCGTCTCTGGCGCAGAGGTTCGCTTTAATTTCCGCGGCAAGAGCGGCAAGCACCATGAGATCAGCGTGCGCGACCCGCAGCTCGCTCGCATCGTACGGCATTGTCAGGACATGCCGGGGCAGGACCTCTTTGGCTATGAAGATGAGCAGGGCCAGGCTCGCGATGTCGGCTCGCAGGATGTGAACGCCTACCTGCGCGACATCTCCGGCGAGGATTTCACCGCCAAGGATTTCCGCACCTGGGCCGGCACCGTGCTGGCCGCCATTGCGTTGCGGGAGTTCGAGGCCGTCACCCACGCGGCGCAGGCGAAAAAGAACGTGCTCACCGCCATCGAAGCCGTGGCAAAAATGCTCGGCAACACGCCGGCAGTTTGTCGCAAATGCTACGTCCACCCCGAGATTCTCGACTCGTATCTCGCGGGCAACACCATCGCCACGATCCGGCAGCGCGTGGCGGGCAAGATCGACCGCTCGCTGGCGCGCTTGAAGCCCGAAGAGGCGGCGGTGCTCGTTCTTATTCAAGAACGGTTGCGCCAGAAAAACGGTGCCCACCCGCGCGCCAAGGCTGCCCCGCCGCGGTCGCGGAAAAAGGCAAGCGTCCGAAACCCCCGCGCCCGGCGATAGCAGAGCTGCCATGCACAAGCTCATTCTCGAAGTTTGCGATGGGAATCACGAGTCGCTCTGGGAGCCCGTGGTTCTTGAAAACTTGCACGATCTGCCGATGGGCGTGAAGCAGGCGGTCGAGGACTTCATCGACGCTCACGACGGGAAGATTGCCACTCCGATCGTCGTCACCGCCCGCGCGGAGGACGATCCGGGAGCGCCTTGTCCGCCCCACCTCGAGGAAGTGTCAGTCTCCCACCGATCATAAGTTCAGCCACTATGAAGCCGCGTTCATTGTGGATCGAAACCGCGCCAGACTGCTCATTTCCACAGCTCGACCGCGAGTTGCGGGTGGAAGCGCTGGTGATTGGCGGCGGCATCGCGGGCCTGACTGCGGGGTACCTAATGCGAAAAGCCGGGCTCAGTGTCGCGGTAATCGAGCGCGGGCGCATTGGTCTCGGCGACACCGGGCACACTACTGCGCACCTCACCTATGCCACCGATGAGCGACTCCTGGCACTCGTCGAGCGCTTTGGGCGCAACCACGCCCAGGCAGCGTGGGACGCCGGCGCGAGCGCGATGGCGCAGGTCCGAGCTATCGTTGAAGAGGCCGGCATCGACTGCGAACTCTCATTCGCGCCGGCCTTTCTCGTCGCAGCGGCCGACGCGGATGCGAAGGAAGCCGCGCGTCTCCGCGATGAGGCGGCGCTCGCCGCGGAGTTAGGCTTCGACGCGACGTTCATTGAAAGCGCGCCTTTAAACGGACGGCCCGCGATGCGGCTGGCCAATCAGCTCAAGTTTCATCCGCTTAAATATGTGCGGGCGCTGGCTCGAGAAATCGTGCGGATCGGCGGTCAGGTTTTCGAGCACACCGAGGCTGCCAGTTTCACCGACGACCCGCGCCGCGTCGCCGTTGGCGCGCACCATATCGCATATGACCTCGCCGTGATCGCGACCCATGTGCCTTTGCAAGGAAACACTGGCCCCCTGAGCGCGGCCCTTTTCCAAACCAAGCTCGCGGCCTATTCCACCTACGCCATCGAGGCGCCCATCCCCGCCGGTGTGTTGCCGCAGATGCTGTGGTGGGACACCTCCGACCCGTATCTCTATCTCCGGGTGGATCGGCAGGGTGCCAATGACTGCGTGATCCTCGGCGGCGAAGACCACAAGACAGGTCAGGAAACGGACACGGAGAAATGCTTTCAGCGGCTCGAACGGAAGCTGCGGACCATCGTCCCTGAGGTCGCAATCATCGGGCGGCGCTGGTCGGGGCAGGTCATCGAGAGCGTGGACGGCTTGCCTTACATCGGCGAAATCGAAAACGGCCAGTTCCTCGCGACTGGCTTCGCGGGCAATGGCATGACCTTTGGCACCCTCGCCGGGATGATGGCCTGCGACGCCGCCACTGGCGCGAGCAACCCCTGGCGCGATCTTTTCGCGGTCGAGCGGAAGACCCTTTCCTCGACGTGGGACTATCTCCGCGAGAACAGCGCCTACCCCTTCTACCTCGCGAAAGGCCATCTCGCCGGCGCGGCTGGCGACGATCCCGCCAGCCTCGCACCCGGCTGCGGAAAGATTCTGAAGGTCGATGGGCACAAGGCCGCAGTCTTTCGCGATGACGCTGGCCATACGCATGTCTTGTCGGCCATTTGCCCGCATCTCGGCTGCGTGGTCCGGTGGAACGAAGCCGAGCGCACTTGGGATTGTCCATGTCATGGCTCGCGGTTTCAGGCGACCGGCGAAGTCGTCACCGGTCCGGCCGAGAGGAATCTCGCCACACTTTCGCCATGACCTTGCTGCGACTTGCCTTGGGCTTCATCTGCGGGGTCGTCGCCACCGGGCCGATGAGTGTGGCGATGGTGCTGCTCCATCGGCGCTTACCCGCTCGCGAACGCTACCCGCTCCCACCCCGCGAAATTACAACGAAGGCCGTCGCCCAGATCGCTGACGCCGGCGATGTCTCGGCGTCCACCACTTCTGCGCTCACCTGGGTCGCCCACTTTGCCTACGGCGGAGCCACAGGCGCCCTCTACGCTGGGACCGAGCGGCGACTGCCGGGCGTTCCCTCGGTGCGCGGACCACTCTTCGGTCTGCTCGTTTGGACAGTGAGCTACCTCGGGTTGCTCCCCGGCTTGGGCGTCCTCACTCCCGCCACCGCACACCCGATGCGCCGCAGTGCCTTGATGATCGCCGCGCACCTGGTGTGGGGCTGGTGCCTCGCAACGGTGTTCCATGTGCTCTTCAGCGACCTCTGGCGCGAAAGCGCCGCCTTCCATTCCTCCCCGCGTCCGCCGAGAGACGTGCAAGGATAGCGGCCGAGGGCGATGCGCCACACGTTGCGTAAGCGTGACCTCCCTACAAGCTTACGCCGGAGGTCCGCCGGTCGGCGTAGCGCCCTCCTCCGCCTTATCCAATCCGCGCCGGTTGCTGTGAAGACCCGGGCCGTAGATCGCAAGTAAGGCGAAGAGCCATTCCCCCCTCAGTTGAGAGTGGCATACCGCATCAGTAAATCACGCAAGGATTCGGCAGCGACGGGCTTGACGAGGTGCTCGGTGAATCCTGCCGCATGGCTGCGCGCGCGATCGGCCTCCATGCCAAAACCACTCATGGCGACAGCGGGAATGGCCGATTTCTCGCGGAGAGCCGCGACTACGTCCCAACCCGAACCGTCAGGTAATCCCAAGTCGCTGAGCAAAAGGTCGAAGGTCTCCTCGATCAGCGCCTGCCGCGCCTGACTTACGGTACTGGCCGTGGTCACAGTATGTCCTGCGCGGGTGATCAATCGCTGTAGAATCTGGCGCGTGTCCTCGTGATCTTCCACGAGGAGAATGCGCAGGCTGCGCAAGGGCGCGGGCGTTTTAACGGCGGGAGGAGGCGTTTCCGCCGATGCGACCTGGGCGGCGAGGACGGGCAGTTCCACGGTGAAAATTGTGCCCTGCTGGTGCCCCGCGCTGCGTGCGCCGATCGTGCCGCCATGCGCTTCGACCAAGCCCTTGGCCACGCTCAAGCCGAGTCCCAGTCCACCAAAGCGTCGCGTCGTGCCAGCCTCGCCCTGGCGGAAGGGATCAAAAATTCGCGGCAACACTTCGGGCGCGATGCCGATGCCGGTATCCTCGATTTCCACCCGCGCGTCCCCATTTAGCAATGCCGTGCGAATAGTTACGGTTCCGCCGAACGGCGTGAACTTCGCCGCATTGGTCAGGAGGTTGGAAAAGACCTGCACCATTCGCGCTGCATCTCCGCGGATCGCCGGCTGGCCATCGGCCAGTTTCACGACGGGCGAGATTTGCTTTTCCCGAAGGGCCGACGCCGCGATCGTCAGCGCGTCGCGCAAGACGGTGTGAAGATCGACCGGTGTGGACTGAATGCGAAGCTTGCCGCGAGTGATGCGCGTGACATCGAGGAGATCGTCCACGAGCCGGGCTTCCAGCTCGATGTTGCGGCGAATGATGGCGAGCGATTCTCGAAGTTCCACCGGATCCACGGATGGCGCACTCTGCAAGGCCGACGCCGCTACCAGAGCCGGGGTGAGCGGAGTGCGCAGTTCATGGCTGAGCACGGCCAGAAAATCGTCCTTCGCGGCATTCGCCGTTTCCGCTGCGGATTTGGCGGCAGCCAGCTCCCGCACCATCGCCGCGAGATCTACCGAACGGCTGTCCAGCGCGCGGCGCAGGGAATCACGGGTGAGTTTGGTCTGAAGCTGGTTGCGCACCCGGGCGCGCAGTTCGTCGATGGAAAAGGGCTTCATCACGTAATCCTGCGCGCCTTCGGTAAGGAGATTCAGCTTCATCTCTTCGTCGGCCTTGGCCGTGAGCAGGATCACGGGCACATCGCGCCAGCGCTCCTCCTGGCGCAAGGCGGCCACCAGTTCTTCACCGGTCATCACAGGCATCATCATATCCGTGAGAATGAGATCGGGCACGCGCTCACGAATGGCTTCGAGAGCCGCGCGACCGTCATCGACGGCGCGGGTGCGCGCGTCGGGGGCGAGCACGCGGCAGATGAAATCGCGCATGTCCCGGTTGTCCTCCACGACGAGCACCTCGGGGAGGCTCGCTGCCGAGGGCGATGCTGGCGCAGCGGTGAGCATCGGCTGGTCACTCGCAGGAGCTTCCGAGAGCCGCTGGAGCACCCCGTCGGTGCTGCTCCACGGGGAGGAATGCACGTCCACGCCAGCAGGCGCCTGCCGCGGCAGTCGCACGCGGAAGAGCGCGCCCCCCGTCGCGCTCTCACCCACGGTGATCGCGCCGCCGTGCATTTCGACGAACTCCTTCACAATAGAAAGCCCCAGCCCCGTGCCGCCGTAACGGCGCTGAGTCTCCCGATCCCCCTGCTGGAAGCGCTCGAAAATGCTGGCGCGCAGCTCCGCGGGAACCCCCGGCCCGGCGTCTTCCACGGTGAAAATGAGATGATCGCCATCCTCGGTCAGCGCCAGCCGCACAGCGCTGTCGTCCGGCGCGTATTTGAAAGCATTCGAGAGCAGATTCATGAACACGCGCTGCACCTTGTCTCCGTCGACTTCTGCGACTGCGGCCCCCGGCGTCTCCACCTCCAAGCGAATACCGCGCTCCCCGACCACCGATTCAAAAATGCCGCCCATCGCCCGTGCCATCGCCGCGAGGTCGAGTCGCGAGTAGTGCAGTTCCATTTTGCCCACCTCCAGCTTCGACACATCGAGCAGATCATTCACATGTTTGTGCAAGAGGAGCGCATTGCGCCGAATGACCGTCAGCTCGCGCCGCGTGGCCTGATCCGATCCGTTCCGGAGCAACCGCTCGACGGGCGCGAAGATCAGCGCCAGCGGTGTCCGCAGCTCATGGCTCACGTTCGCGAAGAAGTTCGTCTTGAGCTGATCCAGTTGCGTCACCCGTGAGTAAAGGTCGTTCAATTCGCCGTAGGCACGCTCCAGTTTTACTCCGCGCTCCGTGGAGACGCGCGCGGATTCCATGAGGCTGAGAATGCGCGGGACCAGAGGCGGCAGCACCACCGCAGTCGTTACGGAAGCGATGGCGGTGACCAGCTTCACCCAACCTGACGCCCAGTAGCGAGGATGCGGCGCGGTAAGCGTCCACACCTCCATGAAATGAGTGGCCCCGCACGCCACGATGAAAATCGCGAAGGCCATCATCATCCAATGAAAGGGAAGATCCCGCCGCGCGCGATAAACCAGCCACATTAGCGTCGCCGAAATCGACACGTAGGAAAGGCCGATGAGAAAATCCGAACCACCGTGCAACTGCATCAAATTGCGATTGAACAGATAACAGTGGGCGTGCGGCATGAAGAAGTCCCCGCCATGCATTCCAATCGTGAGGTAGATTCCTGCAACGAGCAGTGCCAGGGTGGCAACAATCGGGAGTGCCGAGAGCAATGAACGGTTCATGAGTTGTGGGGATAGAAATTGCGAATAGTCGCGGACGCTACACGGCACCGCCACATTGACAAGAATTGGCCGGACCAGCGTGAAATCGTCCGGCAGCCGCCGCTTTCGGCAGAAACGGTCGTCACCCGCTGCGGGTGCTTTGCCGCCCCGCGTCAGCCGAAAAATTCCTCGAATGTTCTTACCGCCGAAAGCGCGCGCACGATCAGGCCGGCGGCGACGGCGAAGCTTGTAGTTTCCATGCGCGATCCGAAGCAGGCGCCAGGTCTGTCGATATGGAACGTGAGATTTAAAACGCCCGGATGAATTTGCGTCTATGAAGTCCAGCGGGCTTGAGGGGCGCGATACTTGAGCGTGAAAACCGTCCGTTTTTCCAAAGTCGTTGAGCAGTCCGGCGCTCCCGAAACGTACCTCGTCTTAATGGACCCACGGAAGGATCGGACGCTCCAAGCGGCGGTGCAGGCGCAACGCGTGATGACGGTCGCCCAGCAAACAGTCAGCACCAAAACGGATCGCGGCGCAGTCGGTTTCCATCCGGGTCCGAGCCGGCAATTTCTTGTCTTCCCAAAGTCGCTGCGCGCCTTCGCCGATCGCGATGTGGTGGGCATCAAGTATGACCTTCTTAGCTCGCCTGACGTGCCCAGAAGCCAACGCGCCGCGGCACCGCGGCCGCCCAAAAAGTCCAAACCCGAACCTGCTCCCAAAGCGCGTCGGGAGAAAACCGAGTCGCCTGCCGGGCGCAAGGTGGTCGCCTTTAAAACACCGGTCGAAGAGGAAGATGACGAAGACGACGACATCGCGGAACTCAAGAAACAGATCCGGTACGCGATGGCCGTCCTGGAGGAAGGCAAGGCCGTGGCGGCCTTCAATCTACTCAAGCGAATCGTGCAGGATTAAAATTTGAAGCGGCCACCCATGGGGCGCTGAGCGAATTTGCCGATATGAGAGCACTTTGGAAAGGCGCCATCACCTTCGGTCTTGTGACCATCCCTGTATCGCTGTTCCCAGCGACGCGACGCGAGGAATTGAAATTCCGACAACTCCGGGCCAGCGATCAAAGCCCGGTGAACTACAAACGGGTGGCCGAGGCCGATGGGAAGGAAGTGCCGTGGGATCAAATCGTGAAAGGCTACGAGTATGAAAAAGGGAAGTTTGTCATCATCAAGGACGAGGACTTTGCCCGTGTGGATGTGGAGGCTACGCAGACGGTGGACATCATGAATTTCGTTAGCATTGATGACGTGGACCCCTTGCTCTTCTACAAGCCCTACTTCCTCGAAGCGTCGAAGGGCGGCGACAAAGCCTACGTCCTTCTACGCGATGCCCTCATCGACACGGGCAAAATTGCCATCGCGAAAGTAGTGATCCGCACGCGCCAACATCTCGCCGCGGTGAAACCCCAGAAAAAGGGCTTGATGCTGGAGTTAATGCACTTTCCCAAGGAGTTGATCGACGTCTCCGAGTTCAACGAGCCGGCCGAGAAAGCGATCGGCAAAGCGGAAATGCAGATGGCCAGGCAGCTCATTGCCAGCATGACGACCGATTGGAAGCCGGAGCAATACAATGACGAATACCACGAGGCATTGGAGAAAATCATTGAAGAGAAGATAGAACATCCCGACAAGACGGCTCCCGCCCCTCCCAAAAAGCGCCAAGCAACGAACGTCATCGACCTTGTATCAGTTCTGCAGGCGAGTCTTCAGCAATCGAGGAGCAAACCCACGGGCAAGAAAACACCTGCGGCTGCGAAAGCCCGGAAGCCCACTAAACGCAAAAAGGCCGCATAAGACTGGCACCCGCAAGCATTCCCGGATCGGCGGGTCGAATTTGAGACGATCGTCGCTGCGTCTCCCAAACCCTTTCGTTTAAAGTCGAAGCTGCCGGCGCAGTGCCCGCGCGTTCTTAATGGCATACCCGTCGCGGTCGTTATTAAAATATGCCCATACTTTGGTTGCGCCGCTTTCCCGAATCCGGGCAGCCCAGACGGCGAGTTCCCCCGGAGTGTAGTCGTGGCGATACCACTGTTTGATGCCATGAAATCGGACGTAAACATCGTCGGCAGTCTTCACCAACTCATCCGGCAGGCGGGGCCCACTGCACGAACAGAAGATAATACCGTTCTCCCGAAATGCCGAGAACACGCGCTCGTTCCACCAACTCTTGTGGCGAAATTCCACGACATTGCGGCGCTGCGGTTCTAGTTGGGAAACGATGCGCTCCAGTCGAGCGCGACTGTAGTGAAAGCTGGGCGGGAGTTGGAAAAGGAAGCAGCCCATGCGCGGGCCAAGCATATCGGCGATATGGCAGAAGTCGCGGATCAGCGTTTTCGTGCCCGCGAAGCGTTTGGTGTGGGTGATGAGTTCCGCGGCTTTGACGGTATAGACGAATTTCCGCCTCCCAACTTGGCGCACCCAAGTGCGCATGGTTGCTGGCGTCGGCCAGGAGTAAAAGGGAGCGTTCAATTCCACGGTCTTGAAGCGGGCTGCGTAATGCTCGAACCAGTTCGCGGTCAGCAACTCCGCTGGGTAAAAGCCACCGCGCCAATGCCAGTAGAACCAGCCGGAACACCCGATATGGATCGCAGGGCTCGCGGGGCCGCGGAGTGGAACACCCACCGGCTTGGCGCTACGCTCCCAGACTAGCCGCGCCATGTGCATTTTAGCCGCGCGGCCCACGTTTTCCGCACGTTGCTTTTCTCGCCGCGCCTCGCGTTTCGCCCTGCGTTCCTCCCGAGATAAGATGGGCTTCATTTTGATGGGTGGAGCGGGCCCAATTGTTCAGGTCTCTCGCATGACCGTCCGCGGTTTCTTGTCGTCGCGCATGGCCACAAAGGAACAATGGCGCAGTTTGCCGCCGTCCGTCCATTCGACGAAGGCGACTTGGCAAACCAATTCCGGCTTCACCCAACGACAGTCTTTCATCTTTGCGGCTGTGAGAGCTTCGCCCCAGCGGGAAGTCCTTCCCTCGGGCAGATTGGCGAACGGGCAATCTTCGGTGCCCAGCATTTTGAGACCCGGGAAGATCTCGTCGCGCGTTCGCGGGACGAAGCCATCTTTTACCTTGGCCACATAGATCAGCCGTTTCTTTTCGTAGAGGCCGACGATCAGCATTTCGAAGCCACGCGGGCCGGGCACGTAGCCACCAATGACAAATTCCTGCTCCCGATTGGTCCGTCGCTTGATCCAAGCGCCGCTTCGCTCTCCCGGTTCGTAGATTGAGCCGCGGCGTTTGCCGACCACGCCTTCGAGTCCAAGCTTTTCCACCGCTTTGAGGATCTCGCCAGCGGGCGCTTGCAGTAGCGGCGACAGGCGGAGCGGATCAGGCGGCGTCGCGAGGAGTTGGCTTAATTTCTCGCGCCGCTGCTCGATGGGTCGGCGGTGCAAATCCTCGCCGTCGCGGAGGAGCAGGTCGAAAGCGTAAAAATGAATGGCGGGTCGCGCGGCATCACTGTTTTGCAGCAGCTGAAAAGACGGCCGGCCCTTGGCGTCCAGCGCCACGATCTCCCCATCTACGGCAAAATCGCCCGGTAACTCCGCGAGCGCCGTGGCGAGCACTGGGAAACGGGCGTTCAATTTTTTCTCAGTGCGCGAATATAGCGTTACCTTCCCGCCGGTCTTCAAAGCGATGCAGCGATAGCCATCGAACTTAATCTCGAACGTCCAACCCCCACCCTCGGGTAGTTCCGTCACCGCCTTGCACTGCATCGGCTCGACGAAAGCAGGCTTCACGATGCGATGGCTCGTTGGGCCACGCTTGGCATGCTTTTCCGCGGGCGTGTTGCTCTGCCATTGCGCGTCGTTGTCGGTCGCGATCTGCCGCATCGAACGCCCGCTGATCGCTGAGGTATCATCCGCCTTGGCGGGAAGCGTCATCGGTTTGCCTGCTTTGATGAGCAGCCATTTGTTGCTCCCTTCTTCGCGCCGGTCCTTCACCAATATCCATTCTCCCTTCAGCTTCTTCCCGCGCATGATGACGTGCATCTTCCCTTGGTGAAAGGCGGCGGCGGGATTGCCCGTGAGGTCTTCGTATTCGCCCTGATCCCAGACCATCACCGTCCCCGCACCGTAATTGCCAGCCGGTATCGTCCCCTCAAAGTCCGCGTATTCAAGCGGATGATCTTCGACGTGCATGGCAAGGCGTGCCTCCCGCAGCTTCATCGGCGGGCCTTTGGGCACTGCCCACGACCGCAGCACGCCCTGCATCTCCAATCGCCAGTCATAGTGCAGATGACTCGCCTCGTGTTGCTGAATGACAAAGCGATGCCCACCCTTTCCCGTGGCCCGCTTCGTCACCGGGCGAGCTGCGGGTTCGGGCGTCTGCGTGTGATCGCGCTTCGCCGCATATTCGCGCAGGCTCTTGTCGTGATCCAGCCCAGACTTGCTGCGATTGCGCGGCCACGACGAAAGTTTCGGCGGCGGACCCGCGGCGAGCGCCTTCATGAAAGTGGCCGGCAAATTCTGTTTCATCTTCAGCACCGGCGCGAACAAATCGCCGAGGCGTTTGATCCGCTTCACCGCCGCCGCCGGCGTAAAGAAAAGCGGCTTTTCATCGCCGCGTTTCACCGCCCGCGCCAGTTCC
>JANPHJ010000024.1:0-1657 GCA_031424395.1 Chthoniobacter sp. | reverse complement strand
GGCAAATTTCGCGAAAGTTTTGGCGGTGGTCGGTTTATAGACCCACGCGTCGCCCCACGGATCGACCTTTACCGCTTCGGGAATGTCCGCCTTCACCTCGTCGAGCTTGTCGGGAAAGCGCACATTCGCGCCGTAGAATTTGCGCAGCACCTTGTCGATCTCCCCCATCGTCCGCCGCGCCTGCCAGCACTTCGCCAGCTCGCGCAGCGCCACGGTTACGCCGTCATCGCCGGACGCCTTCGCGTATTTGTCGATCTCCCCGCGCCACGCCGCGACATCCGCGCCGGAGCGGATTTGCAGAAGCATTTTTTGAAACTCCGCCGCCGGTCGCGCAGGCGCAGGCAGCTTGCTTTCCGCAGCGTCAATCGCCGCCGTCTGCGCCGCCAATGTCGCCACATCGACCGGCCCGTTTTTCCAAATGTCCGGCGGCGGCGCGGCAACCGCCACGCCAGCGACGAGGCAGACCGCGAAGGTCGCGGCAAGCAGCCGTGAGCGTGGCATTGGGCGCTCTAGTGCGTGACCGCGTAGTAGAGCACGTTCAGCCCGAGCGCGGTCGCGTCCTGCGGCTCGTAGCCGATGGCGTAGGGCGCGATGGCCCGCTCCCATCCGGCGCTGCAATCATACGGCGAGTAGATCACCGACAGCGCGCCATTCAGCTCCACGCCTTGAAGAACAGGTGCCATGTCGATCTGGTTGCTGTTCTTCGCCGCGAGCGCCGGGCGGGCTTTCACCACTTCACACGACTTCGGCTGGCGGAAGATTTCGTGATTAGCGGGCAGCGGCACGAGCGCCTTGCCCGGCAGGACCTGCGCGATCTCCGCGCGGAACGACTGGTCAAACGACACGCGCCCCTCGCCCGCTTCCACAAACAGCACGCCGCCGTTGTTCAGGAATTTGCGCAGGTTCGCGCGCTCTGGCTCAGTCAGCGCAAAATCCGTCGTCCCCGTGAGAAAAAGGAATGGCATCTCGAAAATCGCCGCATCGGTCAGTGCCACATCTTTCAAATCAAACGAAACCTGCGTGCCGGTCTGCTTGTTCAGCTCGCTGAGCAGCATCGGAAACGCTGCCGTCCGCGTCTTCCAAGGCCCGGCGTGAATGACCTGCCCGACGCGGAATTTGCCCGCCGTCTTTTTGTCTGAATCCGAAAGCTCCACGCTCTTCCCCACGCTCCGGCCCGCGTCGCGCATCGCCGTCGAGTAGGCCACGATGTTCGCGCCGATCTTCCGCGAATCTTTGTCCGCGTAGCCCCAGCTATCGTGCGCGTTGGCCTCCCAGCCGAGCGAAAAATCCCAGCGCGATATGATGATCCCCGTGCGGTTGTCCACGTCCACGCCTTCGAGATACGGATAAGGATCAGTCACCATCCCGTCCTTCACCATCCGGTCGCGGAAGGCCACTTTGTCGATGTTGTAGAACGAGTGAAAAACCGGGTGATCCATCCGCAGCCGATACACATTGCGCTCCGGCAGGATCGCCTTCGCCGCCGCGAGCGCGGACTGGTAGGCGTCCGGGTTGCCCACGAGCGAGTTGAAAACCACCGTCCCGCCGTTGAGCACATACTCCCGGATTTTCGCGATCTCCGCCGCCGTCAGCGTGAACGGCTTATACCCCGACCGATACAGCATCGGGTTCTTCGTCGGCTCCGGGCTGATCTCGC
>JANPHJ010000023.1:0-3453 GCA_031424395.1 Chthoniobacter sp. | reverse complement strand
GGCCGCAACGTCATCCTCGACAAGAAATTCGGCAGCCCGACGATCACCAAGGACGGTGTGACCGTGGCCAAGGAAATCGAACTCGAAGACCCGTATGAAAACATGGGTGCGCAGCTTGTCCGCGAAGTCGCGAGCAAGACCAGCGACATCGCCGGCGACGGCACGACCACCGCGACCGTGCTGGCCGAAGCCATCTACAAAGAGGGCCTCAAGAACGTGACCGCAGGGGCCAACCCGACCTCGCTCCAGCGTGGCATCAACAAGGCTGTCGAGGCGCTCGTCGCTGAGATCGCCCGCATTTCCAAGAAGGTGAAAGACCGCACGGAAATCGCGCAGGTCGCCACCGTCTCGGCCAACTGGGACACCACCATCGGCGAGATCATCGCCGACGCGATGGACAAGGTCGGCAAGGACGGCACCATCACCGTCGAAGAAGCCAAGTCCATCGAGACTAGCCTCGATGTTGTTGAAGGCATGCAGTTCGACAAGGGCTACCTGTCGCCTTACTTCGTGACCAATGCGGAGTCGATGGAGACTATCCTCGACAACCCTTACATCCTCATCCACGAGAAGAAAATCAGCTCCCTCAAAGACCTGCTCCCCGTGCTCGAGAAGACCGCGAAGACCGGCAAGCCGCTCCTCATCATCGCCGAAGACGTGGAAGGCGAAGCCCTCGCCACGCTGGTGGTGAATAAGCTCCGCGGCACCATCCAGGTGGCCGCAGTCAAAGCCCCCGGCTTTGGCGACCGCCGCAAGGCCATGCTCGAAGACATCGCCGTTCTCACGGGCGGCCGTCTTATCACCGAAGACCTCGGCATCAAGCTGGAGAACATCACCCTCGAAGACCTCGGCCGCACCAAGCGCGTGACCATCGACAAGGAGAACACCACCATCGTCGAAGGCGGCGGCAAGCAGTCCGACATCCAGGGCCGCGTGGCGCAGATTCGCCGGCAGATCGAGGAAACGACCAGCGATTATGACAAGGAGAAGCTCCAGGAGCGTCTCGCGAAGCTCGCCGGTGGCGTGGCCGTCATCAATGTCGGCGCCTCGACTGAGACCGAGATGAAGGAGAAGAAAGCCCGCGTCGAAGACGCCCTCCATGCCACGCGCGCAGCGGTGGAAGAAGGCATCGTCCCCGGCGGCGGCGTCGCCCTCATCCGTGCGCAGAAGGTGCTCGACACCCTCAAGCTCGAAGGTGACGAAGCGATCGGCCTCCAGATCGTGCGTCGCGCGATCGAAGCCCCGCTCCGCACCCTCGCCGACAATGCCGGCCAGGAAGGCGCGCTCATCGTCGCTGAAGTCAAGAAGCGCAAAGGCAATGAAGGTTACAATGTCGCCACCGACACCTATGAAGACCTCATCAAAGCCGGCGTCGTTGACCCGGCCAAAGTAACCCGTAGCGCGCTCCAGCACGCGGCCTCCATCTCCGGCCTGCTGCTGACCACCGAAGCGATCATCTGCGAGAAGCCCGAGCCGAAGGCGGCCGCGGGCGGCGACGCGCATGGCCACGGCGGCGGCGGCGGCATGGGCGGGATGGACTACTAAGCGACCGCGCTTAGTCAGCTAATCCGCTGAACAATTAACAACCGCCGGGCTTCGCAAGGAGTCCGGCGGTTTTTGTTTGGCGTTCCGCCTTCGGGCGGTCGGGCTTCCCGACCGGCTAAACCGGGACTACGAACAGCGCGGTTACTTTGCCGCCACGACGCGCGCGGGATTTCCCGCCACGGTAAAGCCCGCGCCCACATCGCGCGTGACCACGCTGCCCGCGCCCACGACCGCGCCGTCGCCGATGGTCACACCCGGCAGCACAATGGCCCGCGCCGCCACCCATGCACGCACGCCCAGCGTGATGGGCGCGCTGGTCAGCGGAAAATCCTCGCGCCGGTGATCGTGCGACGCGGAGCAGAGCAGCGCCTGCTGCGAGACCACGGAACGCGCCCCGAGCGCGATGGGCGCGACGTTGTAAATTTCCGCCCGGTCGCCGATGCACGCTCCATCGCCCATGGTGAGCTGCCACGGCGCCCAAATGATCGCATCCGCATACACTAGGCAGCCGGCCCCGACGCGCGCGCCCCACGCGCGCAACACCAGCACGCGCCACGCGTGCAGCGGGCGCGGTGTCCACCGGGCGAGCAGCAGCCACGAGAGCTGCCACAGCCCGCGGGCGAGGCGGTGATTGCGGGAGAAAGACGAGGTCATCGGCGAAGGCGCGCAGGTTGTCCGCCGCGCGCGGGATAGTCAAATGCCGTGCCCGGCGAAACCCTCCGTCCCCACCCTTTGCTCATCTTCGCCCGAAAAAAATCCGAAACGGAATTACGGAATTTTGCCAACGTACGGAAAGGACTTTTGGCAGACGCCCTGGACCGGGTGGCGGTCAGGGCTTTTGGATGAGCACCACGCCCGCCACGAGCAAGGCCGCGCCCGCGAGGCGGATGGGGCTGAGGGAAATCTGGGCCAGCCCAAAGGCGCCGGTGGCATCCAGCAGGAGCGCCGCCGCCATCTGCCCGGCGATCACCAGGGAGAAAACCGCGGCTGCTCCCAGCTTCGGGATCGCGATTACGGAAACCACGAGGTAGTAGGCCCCCAAAACCCCGCCGAGCCAGGCCCATTTGGGAATGGCATCAAACGCCGGCACCGCGCCGCGGTTGGTCGCTCCGCTGCACCACACCGGCGCGAGGGAAAGCAGGGTCACGGTCACGGAGATGATCGTGGTGAGCACCGGGGAGCCGGTGGCCGTGCGCAGCCGCGCATTCCAAGCCAGTTGCATGGTGAGACCCGCTCCGCCGAGCGCGACCAGTAGAAACAAGAGGAGTCGGGTGAACATAATGGGAGGTTGTGAATTTCAGAAGACGCGAGCAGGCCTACCGCCCCCTCGCCCAGCGACGGCGGAGCGTGGCGCGGTAACTCCGTAGAGACGCTTGAGCGATCGGGTAACGCCAGAAGTTTTTTGCGCCCGGATCATTTCAGGTCAATGACTTCGCCTTTTTTAGCATAGGTTCTGGTGCCGTCGTTGCTGACTTCTATCGCCGGCCGACCCTCGAACTTTGAGCGCTTCATTCCCCACGTGTTTTCTCCTATGGTTGCGTCCGTCTCGGTCAGCTTCCACTTCTGAATTGGCTCCCAGACGACTCGATGCTCCCTCTGAATCTCGATGTCCCAAAAGAAAGCCCTGAGCAAGCCGGGGTGAATGGAAAACGCCTCCGTTGCAATCTGTGTCAGTCGCGACGGAATGAAATACTGTGCGCTCTCATCGGGAAATACAAAATCAACCCTGTATGAACCGCCGTCCCATGAAGCCGTGGTTGTCCATCGTCGGTATTTTCCGCCGGGCAACTCGCCGTGAGCGCTCCAACCCTGTAAATCCTTGACGACCTCTTGGCGGGCGATCTCGATGGACAGTGTTTTGCCGGTAAGATTAGCCTGAGAGACCTGTTCCCGCTTCCATAAGTCTTT
>JANPHJ010000022.1:0-8539 GCA_031424395.1 Chthoniobacter sp. | reverse complement strand
TGCGCAAACTCCGGGTCCGTCATGATCGTCGCCGGATTCGAGTTCACGAGGATGACCGTGTAGCCCTCCTCCTTCAGCGCCTTGCAAGCCTGCACGCCCGAGTAGTCGAACTCGCACCCCTGCCCGATGACGATGGGCCCGGAGCCGATGACGAGGATTTTGTGGATGGAAGTGTCTTTGGGCATTGGGAAAAAAGGCGAAAGGCGAAGGGCGAAAGGCGATGGAGTTTGGCCGCCGGCTTTTCGCCTTTCGCCTTTCGCCCTTCGCCTTTTCTTCCCCCTCGGGCGAAAAGTGCGGAGGTTCTAGCAGCGCGCCGCGGCGGGCGCAAATGGCGAATGGGGAAAATCCGCGCCGGCATCGAGGAGCACGGATTTTTAATCCGTGCGGCCAGCGGTCGTCCCGACCGCTCGGCCATTCGGCGGGATGGAATCACGCCGTCCGCACGGGTTGCAAACCCGTGCTCCGCCCGCTTCTATTTTCGCCGCATGCTGTCACTCGCCGCCGCCCGCACGATCATCGCCGAAGCCGTCGCCCCGCTCGATCCCGCCGCCACGTCGCTGCTCGCCGCGCACGGGCGCGTGCTGCACGAGGACATCGCCACGGATGAGGATCTGCCCGCCTTCGACCGCTCGGCGATGGACGGCTACGCGGTCGGCGCGGAGGATCGCTCCGAGCGCTTCCGCGTCATCGGCGAAATCCAGCCCGGCGCCGCGCCGACCGTGGAAATCCGCACCGGCGAATGTGCGCGCATTTTCACCGGGGCGCAGCTTCCCGCGGGCGCGGGGCAGGTCATCATGCAGGAAAACGTGGCGCGCGACGGCGAGTGGATCACGCCCCGCGAGCGCGATGTGAAAACATGGATTCGCCACCGCGGCGAGGCCGCCCGGCGCGGCGACGTGCTCCTGCGCGCCGGCACCCGCCTCGGCGCGGGCGAACTGGCGCTGCTCGCGCAACTCGGCGTCACCCAGCCCCGCATGTCGCCCGCCCCGCGCGTCATCCATTTCGCCACCGGCAACGAACTCACCGACCCCGCCGCCACACCCGCCGCCGGGCAGATTCGCGATTCCAATTCCACCCTCATCGCCGCCCTCCTCGCCGAGCGCGGCGCCCACCTCGTCCGCCAGCGCCGCTGTGGCGATGCCCTCGAAACGCTCACCGCCGAAATCGCCGCCGCCGGACACGCGTGGGACGCACTCCTCGTCTCCGGCGGCGCGAGCGTCGGCGACTACGACTTCGGCACCCGCGCCCTGGAGGCGCTCGGCTTCACCATCCACTTCCGCCAGATCAATCTCCGCCCCGGCAAACCCCTCGTCTTCGCCACCCGCGGCCCGCAGTTCGCCTTCGTCATCCCCGGCAACCCCGTCTCCCACTTCGTCACCTTCCACACCGCCATCCGCCGCGCCTTGGAGCGGCTCGAAGGCGGAGCCCCAGAATGGACACTCGCGCGCCTGCCGCTTGCCGGCGGGGTCGCGCTGAAAGGCGACGCCCGCGAGACCTGGTGGCCCGCACACGTTTCCGTGAGCGCTGGCCGCATGGAAGCGCGCGCCCTCGCGTGGCAGAGTTCAGGCGACCTGCGCGGGCTGGTCAGCGCAAACGGCCTCGTGCGCATCGCACCCGATTCCACCGAAACCCGCGCCCGCGCGGAAGCCGAGTGCCTGCTGCTGGGCGCGCTGGGGAGCGAATTGTGGCTTCCTTAGACTTTGAGCAAGTGCCAGATTCACACCCCCCAATCGCGGCGCGTTTTCCCGGCGGTCAGGACCCCGCGCCGCTCGCCGGGATCGATTCGACTCACCCAAAAAAACTATGAGAACAACACATTCTGCTGCCCTGCTCCTACTCGTCGCCGCTTTTATATTCTCCGCCGCGATCTGCCGCGCCGTGACTTACACCCCGACGATCTTCACCGATCCGCCACTTTCCGGCGGGGTCAATTCCGCCAATGGCGTGATCACCGGCGGCGCGGGCAGTGGGCAGGTGTCGTTGCGCTCGGCCGTCATCGCATCCAATGCCAACGGAGTGGGGGCTGACATCATCACGTTGGGGACGGGCACCTATCTCTTGAGCATCAGCAGTGGCGGCACGGCCGAGAATGCGGCGATGTCGGGCGACCTCGATATCAATGGCAGCCTCACGATCAATGGCAACGGATCGGCTAACACGATCGTCTCGACGAACTACGACTCCACTTGTGGCGACGGCAAGGTCTTCGGCGTCAATCAGACTGGCGGGTTCAGTGGTCTGACCGTGAGTTTTAACGGGCTCACCATTCAGAACGGTTTCAACAACGGCGCGAATTTTGTAGGCACCTTTTTCAACGCTCAGTCACGGCGGCGGCGTGAATGTGGATAGTGCCGGGTCGGCCTCCGCTGCGGGTCCGAGCGCAGGCACCGCGACGTTTGCCAACTGCACGTTTACCAACAATACCTCCGCGACCTTTGGCGGCGGCCTCAGCCTCGCGGCGGACAAGCACGACGTGACGATGAGCAACTGCACACTCACCGGTAACACCGCGGGCAGTACCTCAACATCGCATGCCGGTGGAGGGATTTACATTCAGCACAGTTGGGGTGGCACGGTGACGATCAATGGTGGGTCGGTCTCAAGCAATCAGGCAGCGTCCGGCGGAGGAATCTCGATTGCCGGAAATCAGATCGTGAACATTGGCGCGACCGCCGGAGTGACGATCAGCAACAATACCGCGACGATCAGCAACGCAGGGGGCGGCGGTATTGCCATCGCGGGTTTGGGCGCGGCGGGCGTGACCGGCAGTACCTCGCTGACGAATTGCACCATTACGGGCAACCATGCCGATGGCGCCAGCGCTGTGGGTGGAGGCGTGTACTGGGTCCATGCTTATTCCGCGACGCTGACCAACTGCACCATCGACAACAACACGTCGAGGCAAGGTGCCGGCGTATTTAATGGGGGAAGTTCCAGCACGCCTGCGGATACGCTCACGCTCGACGGCGGGTCGATCGCCGGCAACACTGCGACGGCCGAGGAGGCGGATTCTACAGCTTGAGCACCGCGCCGGTGACCACGATCACGCGCATGAAAATCAGCGGCAACAGCGCCAGCAGCGGCGGTGGCGTTTACATGGCCGCTGGGACACTCACCGCGAAGAATCTGACCGTCTCCGGGAATACGAGCACCGGCGCGGGCGGAGGGATATTCGGCGGAGGCGGATTGCCGACGCTGACCAACGTGACTATCGCAAACAACCGCTCCGATTCCAATAACAGCGGCGGAGAAACCGGTGGCGGCATCGCCCGCACCGGGGGCACGGTGACCCTTCAAAACACGCTCGTGGCCGGAAATTTCCGCGGTACCGGCGCGACGGTGGATGATGTGAACGGCTCAGTGACAGCCAACAACAGCCTGATTGAAAACACGACCGGTGCGACCCTGACCGGGAGTAACAACGTCACCGGCCAGAGCGCGCGCCTCGGCCCGCTCCAGAACAACGGCGGCTTGACCTTGACCCATCAGTTATTAGGCGGAAGCCCCGCGCTCGACGCCGGCAATAACACTTTCGCCAGCGGCCTAACGAATGATCAACGCGGGACTGGATTTGCCCGGGTCTTGGACGCGGGCGACGCGGATTTAACGGATGAAGTGGACATCGGCGCTTACGAAGCGCACCCGGCGGTCGAGGACATCGCCGACAAGTCAACTAACGAGGATGTCGCGCTGCCCGGATTCACATTTAACTTCGGCGACACCGACCTGCCGATCACGAGCATCACCCCACTTCGAGTAACCCCACGCTGCTCCCGAACGCCAGCATCGCAATCTCCGGTTCCGGCTCGAGCCGCACCTTGAACCTCACGCCGGTGGCCAATCAGTTCGGCACGAGCACGATCACCGTGACCGTGAACGGGACTGAAAACGCGATCCCCTTTAGCTCGGGCGACACTTTTGTGCTGACCGTGAACCCGATCGCCGACACGCCGTCGGCGACGAACGCCACGACCTTGGAAGATACGCAGACGACTTCCGGGTTGGTGCTCAGCCGCAATGCAGTCGATGGCGCGGAAGTTACGCACTTCAAGATTACCGGCATCACTGGCGGCACGGTTTTCAAGAACAACGGCACGACGGTTATCAACAATAACGACTTCATTACCTTCGCCGAAGGCAATGCCGGTTTGAAATTTACCCCCGCGGCGAATCTCAACACGCCGGCTGGCGATCTTTTTGGTTTCACCGTGCAGGCGGCGGTGGATGCGGCGGGCACCGGCCTCAGCGCGTCGGCGGCGGCAATCATCACCGTCAGCGAAGTCAACGATCCGCCCGTGGCAGTCGATGATGCGCTGGGCAGCGTGGCGGAGGATTCGGGGATGCGCGTGATCGCCATTGCGACTCTGCTCGCCAATGATTCGAAGGGACCGGTGAATGAAAGCGCGCAGACGCTGGCGATCATCGCCGTGTCCAATGCCATCGGCGGTTCCGCCGCGATCAATGGGAGCAACGTGGAGTTCACCCCGGGACTTAATTTCAACGGCGCAGCCAGCTTCGACTACACGGTGCAGGACAACGGCACGACCAACGGCGCAGCCAACGCAAAGACCGATCTGGAAGCCATGACTTTTGCCGTCACGGCGGTGAACGATCCGCCCGTCATCACCGGGCAGGCCGCGATTTCCACCGCCCACGACACCGCGCGCACGATTGCGTTCGCCGACCTGCTCGTCACCGACGTGGACAACCCGTATCCGACCGGCTTCACGCTCAGCGTGCAAAACGGCGTCTACTACACCCGCGTCGGCAACACCATCACCCCCGCGGTCAGCTTCTACGGCACCCTCAGCGTGCCGGTGAAAGTCAACGACGGCACCGCCGACTGCAACACCTTCAACCTCGCCGTGACGGTGAATCCCGACCCCGCGTTTGTGAAGGTCGCCACGAAGATTGCGCCCGAGCCCGGCGGCGGCAACCGGATGAGTTTCATCGGCAACCCGGGCCGGACCCACACCCTCCAGTTCACCCCGGCGATGGTCCCGCTGAACTGGCAGCTTCTCGGCACGCGCACCGCCGACGCGAATGGCAACTACAGCATCGTGGACATCCCGCCCGCCAACACCCCAATGCGCTTCTACCGCTCGATCTTTCCGTGATCGCAGCGCGACTGGGGAGCGTTGCGGCTCGCCTTGGCCAGCAGGCGGTGTGAACGTGCGCGCATGTCCGCCGCCGCCCCGCACTTTTCCCACCTCGATGAATCCGGCCGCGCCCGCATGGTCGATGTCGGCCACAAACCCGCGCAGCAGCGCACCGCCGTGGCGGAGGGCGTGGTCCGCTGCCAGCCCGCCACCCTCGCCGCCCTGCGCGACCGCGCGCTGCCGAAAGGCGACGTGCTCACGGTCGCGAAGATCGCCGCCATCCAGGCCGCCAAGCGCACCGACGACCTGATCCCGCTCTGCCACTCACTCCCGCTCGATTCCGTGGACGTGGAATTTTCGCTCGAAGACGAAGCCGTCCGCATCCGCGCGACCGTCCGCACCACGGCGAAAACCGGCGTGGAAATGGAGGCGCTCACCGCCGTGAGCATCGCCGCGCTGACGATCTACGACATGTGCAAAGCCGTGGATAAGCACATGGTCATCGGCGAAATCCGCGTCACCGGAAAAACGAAAACGCCGCTCCCGCATGACACGGTTTGATTTTAACGCAGCGGCGCCGACAAGCAGAGCACGCAGAGATTTTCCGAAGACGCTGCGCCACGGATTTCAAAACTGTGCGTCTCTGCGTCTCTGCGTTTTCAAAATCCCGGCGTTATCCGTTTCCGCGTTTCCATGAAAATAGCCCGCGTCACCCTCAGCGACCGCGCGACTGCGGGTGTGTACGCGGACCGCAGCGGCCCCGAGATCGAGCGCGTGTGGGCCGAGCACGGCGGCGCGGCGGCGGAATGGCTGCGCGTGCTCATCGCCGACGACCGCGCCGAAATCGAAACCACCCTCCGCCGCCTGTGCGACACCGACCAGTGCGACCTCGTCCTCACCACCGGCGGCACCGGCCCCGCCCCGCGCGATGTCACTCCCGAGGCCACCCGCGCCGTGCTTGATCGCGAGCTGCCCGGCTTCGGCGAAATCATGCGCGTGCAGTCCTTCGCCAAAGTCCCCACCGCCATCCTCTCCCGCGCCACCGCCGGCACCCGCGGGCGCACGCTGCTCATCAATCTCCCCGGCAACCCCCGCGCCATCGGCGAATGTCTCCCGCTACTGCTCCCCGCCATCGCCGAAGCCCTGCGCCACCTCCGCGGCGAGCCATAGGGTCATACAGGGCTTAGGCGGCCGAGATGACCCGGTATTGGCACGCCGCGCTTGCCACCCCGGGCTCCCCTGCGTTACCCCTCCGTCTTCCCCATGCGCCTCCTCCGACCCCTCTTCGCCGTCGCCCTCATCTGGCTCACCGTCGTCATTTTTTCCGAGGCCCGCGCGGAGTCGAAAAAGGAGCCTGCCGACATGAGCAAGGTCGTCCTCTACTTCGGCGGCGTGGTCCTCGTCGGCGGCCTCGCCGGCATCCTCGTGGTCACGGTGGTCATGCCGGCGGTGGGCGACGCCCTCGGCAACCTGTTTTTCAGCCCAAACCAGCGGATCGAAAAAAATCCGCACGGCGACGCCATGTCGGCCATCGCCCGCGGCGATTACGAGGCCGCGGTGGCGGGCTACCTCCAGGCCTTCGAGGCCGACCCGCACGACACGCTCGCCCTCAGCGAAATGGCCAAGATCGAGTGCGAGCAGCTCGGCAACCCCGAGGCCGCCGCCGATGTGCTCGAACAGGCGCTTCAGCGCGAATGGACCCCGGAAGACGCCGCCTTTCTCACCACGCGCCTCGCCGATGTGTATTGGAAATACCAGCACAACGCCCGCGACGCGCGCAGCCTGCTCATGCAGATCATCGACACCATGCCGGGCACGAAGAACGCCGCCAACGCCCAGCACAAGCTCCAGGAAATCGAGCGCGCCCTCGCGCTCGAAGACTAGGGCCTCGGCGTCAGCCGGCCCGCTCGGCTCACCTCCCAGCGCCGCCCGGCCCACCACACGCGGGGAAAACTTCGCGCCACGCAACCGCAGGCGATTTGAACCGCGCCCGCGGCGAGCATCACGGGAAAAAGTGACGGGATGGAAAAGCGCAGCGCTTTGCCCAAGGCGCGGAAACACCGCCAGCGGACGAGCTGAACTACCGCCGCCAAGAGCACGCACGGCCCTGTCCACGTCCCGGTGGCCGCTGCGAACACAACGAGCAGCGTGCTGGCGACCATGCCGTTCACGAGGATCAGGCCGACAAAACCCACGGGGCTGCACACGCGATACGTCACCGCGACGCGGCGTTGATGCCGCCAGTAGTCGCGCCACGAGAGCAGGTCGCTGTCGAGCGTCACGACCTGGGTGCTGAGCCGGATCGTCCGCCCGGCCCTTGCCAAAGCCGCGCCGAGGCGATTGTCCTCCGCGAGAAAATCGCCGAACGCCGCCCAGCCGCCGACCGTTTCCATATCCGCGCGGCGAAAGCCGGTGCAGGCGCCGAGGGTGAAATTCACGCGCCCAAAGCGCCGTAACATCGCGAGCCCCGGCCACAACTCGAGCAGGGTCGCCGCCGCGTCGAGCCGTTGCGGCCACGTTGCGAGATTCACGAAACGATAGCCCGCTGTCAGCACGTCCGCGCCGCTCGCCTGCCACTCGCGGCGGAAGGCATCGAGCCACGCAGCGTCGATCAGCGACTCGCTGTCGCTCAACACCCAATGGGCGTGCCGCGCATGCGGCGTCATCTGCACGAGCTTCGAAATTTTCGGGTTCAGCACCGCGCCCGCGCGGCAGCTCACGACGATGATTTCCCGCTCGGGAAAAGCCGCGCGCAACGCCGCGCACACGTCCATTTCTCCAGCGCTCACGTCCACGCCGAGCACGAGTTGATCGCCCGGCTGCATCGCCTCCACGAGCGCGTCCAGCTTGGCGCGCAGCGCGGGCACCCCAACCTTCAGCGGACGCAGCAGCGTGAGCGGCAGCGGCGCGGCGTCGGCGGCGGCGGGCCGTGCCGGCTCGTCGAGCCAGCGCCGCGCGCAGGACAGCGCGAGCAGCGCGTAGCAGAGGCTCGCAAGACCGAGCAGCACAAGCACCGCGAGAACCAACGTCTCCGGCGCGCTCATGCCTTGCGCGGAGTGAGGTGGAAGGGCCAAATCGTCATCGCTGCGCGGGAGAACCTGCCCGCGCGCGCCACAAATTGAAACACCTCATCGTCACCGCCGACGACTTCGGCCGCAGCCCCGAGATCAATGCCGCCATCGAGCACGCCCACCGCGCCGGCTTCGTCACGCAGGCCAGCCTCATGGTCAACGAACCCGCCGCCGCCGAAGCCGCGGACTTCGCCCGGCGCAATCCCGCGCTGCGCGTCGGACTGCACCTCACGCTCTGCGCCGGACGTGCGGCGCAGGTCTCCGCGCACCCGGATGTATGAGGCAGCTTCATCACGTCGGCCGCGCGCGCCGGAATGCGTTACGACTTTTCGAAGTCGCTCTCCGGGCCGCTCCGGCGCGAAATTTGCG
>JANPHJ010000021.1:0-9152 GCA_031424395.1 Chthoniobacter sp. | reverse complement strand
CTCATCACGATGACCGTGGGCTGAAGCCCACGGCTACGTGATGAGCGTTCCTGTCGCGTAGCGACCTTCGAATGGTCAGCCGTCGCTACGCGACGTGCAGGCCCTCGCGACATCCGTGGCCTGAAGCCCACGGCTACTGTCAAGCGTCCCGATGGGACGCGATGACAGGTGGTTTCTTTGAAGATGCGCTCGGCCCCGCAGCCCAGCCTTCGCTACGCCAGCGCGTAGCGCGCGTGGTGCTCCACGTCGCCCGCCTCCGGCCCGGCGCAGGCGATGAGCTGGGCCGTGGGGTTTTTGAAATCAATGCCGGCGAACTGCGTGTAGCGCACATACACATCCGTGTTTTCCACCACGCCGCGGAACAGCTCCGCGCCGGGCCCGACCGCGCAAAGCGTCACGTAATCCGAGGTGTGCGTGTTGCCCGTCCAGCCGACGCCAAGCCGGTTCGCAAGGAGCTGGCCGAGCTGGGTCACGGGCGAATTCATCTGGTCGTAAAGCGCGGGGTAGTCGCCCGCGAGCACTTTGGCAAACAGCACCGCGCGGCGCTCGGACATGCGGTAGCCGGTCGCATCCGCGATGATGTCGATGAGCGCCTTTGGCTCCACCGCCAGCGCGCCGGAGAGCTGCACGGCGGCGGTGAATTTCGTCTTGTCATCGTCCGGCTTCGGCGCAGCGGGCTCGCCTTTGTCGCCCTCGCTTTTGCCGCCCGGATCGATCTTCGCCATTGGATCAGGGACATCGAGCTTGTCCTCGGGGTCGGACGGATAGGCCGGGACTTTGATTTTCTGCGCGACCTTTTCGATCCGCTTGAGGATTTCGGGAAAGGACATCTTCACCTCGCCGAGCGTGGCGAAGCGCTGCGAGCTGGTGCGGTAGCCGCCGCCCATGCCGTTGAGCCCGAGGTTCGAGTTCGCGTGATCCGTGGTGATGACGAGCAGCGTGTCCGGGTGGCGGCGCTGAAATTCGAGGCAGGCTTCCAGCGCCTCATCCAGCGCGATCTGCTCGATGACCGCCGCCGCCGCGTCCGAGTTGTGCGCCGCGTGGTCGATGCGCGCGCCTTCCACTTGGAGGATGAAATTTTCGTGCCGCTCCAGCCGCGCCAGCGCCGCGCGCGTCATCTGCACGAGCGTGGGCGTGCTCGCCACGAGCTTCGGATCGGCGCGGTGGTCGATGGTGTAGGGCAGGTGCCCGTCGGCGAAAGTGCCGAGCAGCTTCGTATCCAGCGGCGCCTTTTCCAGCTCCGCCGCGCTCAGCACCACGGTGTAGCCCGCCTTCGTGAAATCCGCGCGCAGATCGCGTTTGTCCTTCCGCGCGTTCGGCGAAAAAAACGGACGTCCGCCGCCGAGCAGCACATCGACTTTGCGCGCCAGATATTGCTCGGCGATGACCTGCGAATCCCCGCGCGACTTCACCGCCACGGCAAAGCCCGCCGGCGTCGCGTGCGTGATCTCCGCCGTCGTCACCAGCCCCGTCCCCCAGCCTTTCTCTGCAAAGAGCGCATACAGCGGCGTGAGCAGCCGCCCGTCCGGCAGCACATTCACCGCGCCATTCACCACCCGCGAGCCGCTGCCCCACGCCGACGACGCCGCCGAACTGTCCGTGACCATCGAGTTCAGCGACCGCGTATTCATCAGCGCCTGATGCGCCGCGGGCGCGTTCAGCGTCTGCATCCACGCGAGCGGGCGTTGGCGCGCGTGTTCGGAAAAAAGGTTGGCGCAGGTCAGCGTACCGAGACTCATCCCATCGCTCACGAGGTGGATGATGCGTTTCGGCTTCTGCCCCGGCGCGGTGAGCAAAGCGTTCGCCGAACGCGCGAGATGCGGCGCAGCGAAAGTGGAGGCGGCGGCAGCGGCGAGACCCGAGCGGGTGAAGAAAGAGCGGCGGTTCATAGTGGGGAAAAGGGCGGGCCAATAACCGCCATTCCCCGTACTTGGCAAGCCCCGCGGTCTAGCCGTCCGCCAGCGCGTGGCCCGTGAGGCGGGCATAGGCTTCGAGGTATTTTCCACTCGTCTTCGCCGTGACGGACGCGGGCAGCGCGGGCGCGGGCGGGGTCTTGTCCCACGCGAGCGTTTCCAGGTAATCGCGGACGAACTGCTTGTCGTAACTCGGCGGGCTGATGCCCAGCGCGTGCTGATCCGCGGGCCAAAAGCGCGAGCTGTCCGGCGTGAGACATTCGTCGATCAGGATCACCCGCCCGTCGAGCAGCCCGAACTCAAACTTGGTGTCCGCCACGATGATCCCCCGCCCCGCCGCATACGCGCGACCCGCCTCATAAAGCTGGATGCTCAGCCCCCGCACCTGCTCCGCCACGCCCTCCGTAAGCAGCCGCCGGCACTCGTCCCACCCGATGTTTTCATCGTGCCCGCTCACCGCTTTCGTCGAGGGCGTGAACAGCGTCTCCGGCAGCCTCTCCGCCTGCCGCAAACCGCCCGGCAGCTCGATCCCGCAAATGCTCCGCGTGGCCTGGTACTCCTTCCACCCCGAGCCCGCGAGATAGCCGCGCACCACACATTCCACCGGCAGCGGCTGCGCCTTCAGCACCACCATCGAGCGCCGCGCAAGCTGCGCGGCAAAGGGTTTCAGCGCCGCTGGAAACTGATGCACGTCCGTGGCGACGACGTGGTTTTCGACCGAGTGGAAATGCGCGAACCAAAACGCCGAGATCGAAGTCAGCACCGCACCTTTGTGCGGAATCGGATTTGGCAGAATGCAGTCAAACGCGCTGATCCGATCCGTCGCCACGAGCAGCAGATGCTCCCCGAGGTCAAAGATTTCGCGCACTTTGCCGCTTGCGACTTTGCGGATGCCGGGGAGGTCGAGAGTAAGGATGTCCATCAGCCAAACGATGAACACCCGTCCGCCAACCGCCAACCCCGAACATCGCTTCCCGCGCACGGTCAGCGAGCGAGCCATGCTCATTGCCGTCGTCAGCACTCCGAGCGAACCGGAGGCTCCGGGGATGTTGCCGGTGGCGTTCGCCACCGGAACCCGCGCCTGACGCGTGCGGCGGGCGTGGGGGCGTGCGCTCACGCGAAGGCGGAATTTGATTTCGATTAAAGCACATTGGTTCCATACAGGAAGCTCCAATGGCCGCCGCATCCTGCGCCCGCAACATCCCGCTCTTCATCGCCTTTCGCGTGCTTTTCAATGCGCGGTGGTACTATCCGGTGCTGGCGGTGCTGTTCCTGGATTTCGGGCTGAGCATAGGGCAGTACGCACTGCTCAATGTGGCGTGGGCCGCTGCCATCGTCGGGCTGGAGGTGCCGTCGGGGGCGCTGGCGGATCGGGTGGGGAGAAAGCGGCTCGTGGTTTTTGCGGCGGCGCTGATGGTGGTCGAAATGGCGGTCTTCGCCTTTGCGCCGCGCGCGCATCCGACGCTGCTGTTCGCGCTCTTTCTGCTCAACCGCGTGCTCAGCGGCGCCGCGGAAGCCAGCGCCAGCGGAGCTGACGAGGCGCTGGCCTACGACTCGCTCATGGCCGAGGGCCGCGCCGCGGAATGGCCGCGGGTGCTGGAGCGGCTGATGCGCTGGCAGTCGGCGGCCTTCTTCGTGGCGATGATGGTCGGCGCGGCGGTCTATGACCCGCGCTTCGTCCAGCGCGCCGTCGATTTCCTCGGCCTCCACTGGACCGTGACGCGGGAGGTGACGATGCGCTTTCCCATCTACCTCACGCTCACCAACGCGGTGCTCGCACTGCTCGTGACGCTCCGCATGCGCGAGCCGGCGCGGCCTGCCAGCACAGCATCCGCGGGCGCGACCTGGCACGCGACGCTCGCCGCGGGCGCGTGGATTCTGCGCACGCCAGCGGCGCTCACCGTCATCCTCGCGGGGCTGTGCTTCGACAGCATCGTGCGCCTTTTCCTCACCATCGGGAGCAATTACTACCGGCTCATCGCCATTCCCGAGGTGGCCTACGGGCTCATCGGCTCCGGGTTCGCCGTCATCGGTCTGCTCCTCGCCCCGCTCGCCCGCCGGCTCGCGGAGCGGCAGAGCATGCGCGCGAATTTTTCCCTCGTCGCCGGCTGCATCCTGGCCGGATTCACCGGCCTCGCTTTGGCCTGGCCCGTCTGGGGTCTGCTCTTCGTCCTGCCGCTCGGCGTGGCCATGACGCTCACGCAGTTTTTCATCTCGCACTATCTCAACACCGCCGTCGCCGACTCCGCCCAGCGCGCGACCGTGCTCAGCTTCCGCGGGCTCGCCTACAATCTGGCCTACGGCGGCATCGGCCTGCTTTTCGCCGCGCTCACCCGCGGGCTCGCGGGGCGGGGCAATGCGGACGCGGTCTTCGCCGCTTCGCTCACCTGGCTGCCGTGGTATTTTATCGCCACCGTGGCGATCCTTACCCTCGCTCGGGCGCGAATTGGAAATCGGCCAGCGCCAGCGCCAGCGCCTCCATCGGCAGACCGATGACGTTGGTGAACGAGCCCTCGACGCGCTTGATCAGTTCGCCGCCGTCATCCTGCGCGGCGTAGGCGCCCGCCTTGTCCAGCGGCCCGATGCGCGCGTGGTAGGCGCGGATTTGCGCATCGGTCAGGGTGCGAAAATGCACCCGTGAAATATCAACGAAGCCGTTATCCCACCGGCCTCGCGGATGGCAAAGCCACACGCCTGAATAGACCGCATGCGCCCGTCCGTTCAGCCGCTTCACCATCGCGAATGCCGCCTTCAGGTCCGCTGGTTTCCCAAAAACCTCGCCCTCGAAAACCACCTCCGTATCCACGCCGAGCACCAGCGCATCCGGGAGCCTCCCCGCCACCGCCTGCGCCTTGGCCCGCGCATTGCGCAGCACGATCTCGCCCGGTGTGAGATGCGCTGGCGCGCTTTCCGCCACGTCCGCCGGCTCCACGGAAAACACGTAGCCATGCTCGCGCAAAAGCGCCCGCCGACGCGGCGAGGCCGAGGCGAGGATGAGCGGCGGAAGCGGCATGGCAGCGCCGATCCTATGCGCCGCGCCTGGCGCAAGAAAAGCCGCCCGTCCGCCCGATGGACAAACCGCCCGCGCGTCCCCTACGGTCGCCGCCGCATGTCCCGCCGCCCGTTTTCACCCGCCGCCATCCAGCTCGCCGCGAGTATCGTGCTTTTCGCCGCGTCGCAGCTTTTGCTGAAACGCGGCGCGGGTGCGGCGGAGGAGGGCGTGTTCAATTTCGCCGCGCTCGCGTCGCCGTGGGTGTGGGCCGGCATCGGGGCCGAGATCGCCAGCCTGGTGACATGGCTCGGCGCGCTGCGGACGATGCCGCTGGGCGTGGCGTACAATCTGGGCGGGATCACGCATGCGCTCATTCCGCTCGGCTGCTGGGGCTGGCTGGGCGAAGGCATTCCGCCGCTGCGCTGGGCGGGCATCGGGCTGGTGCTGGCGGGCGTGGTGCTGAGCGCGCGGCCGGCGGCGGCGGTGGAGGAACGGCTGTGAGCGGCGCGGTACTGGTGCTCGTGAGCGTGTGCGAGGTGTGCAATCTGGCCGGACAGCTTTTTTTCAAACACGCCATGGGCGGCCTCTGGGAGCGCGCCCGCGCCCGCGCGTGGCTGGCGCTCGGCGCGGGCGTGGCGGTGATGGCGGTGAGTTTCTTCCTCTGGATGGGCCTGCTGCCGCAGAGCGCGCTCAGCCAGCTCTACCCCTTCGAGGCGCTCACCCGCGTGCTGCTGCTGGCGGCGGCGGGGTTCCTGTTTCGGGAGAAAATCACGCCGCAGCTTTGGGCTGGCGTGGGGTTGATCAGCGCCGGCATCGTGCTGGTGGCAGTGAGCTAAAGAGCCGCGCGGCCGCCCTGCATCTGGGCGTTTTTCGCGAGCGCCGGCCAGATGGTCGCCAGCGCGCGGGCATTGCGCGCCGCGGCGTCTGCGGGCGGGGTGAGGCGCGGATGATCCCAACGGGCGAGCAGGCGCTGGCCGCGGCGCGCGTAGGTCGGTTCGGAGTATGCGCCGCACAAATCCCCGCCGACGATTTCGCCCTGCGCCCGCAGTTCGCCGAGCGCCCAGGCCACCTCCGCGGCGGTGAAAAGTCCGTGCTCCCAATTCGTCGCCGACTCGGCCGCGGTGAGGCAGTCGAGATCCACGGTGACGTAGAGCCGCCGGCCCGCGAGCCCGGCGGCGAAAGTCCGAAACTGCGCGCGCCAGTCGTCCGCGGCGATGCCGGGAAAGCGCCGCCGGCCTGAATGCGCGAGACGCTGCGTCCACGGCCACACGCGCAGCCGCCCGCTGGCGAGTGCGCGGCGGTTCACGAAGAGGTGGCCCGGCCAGTCCAGCTCGAAATTGCCGCAGCCCCAGATGGCGGCGGCCTCGACGTGCGGGAGCGCCAGCGCGCGGTTGATCCAAGTGCCGCAGCCCCAGCGCGGCGGGCGCAGATCCCAGTCGGGATGGTTGTCGAAAGCGACGACCGTGACCGGCTCCGTGAGCCGCCGCAGCCACAGCGCGCTCAGGTGGTGGAAATCTCCCGAGCCAAAAAGCGTGAACGCTTTCAACTGCCCGCGCACCTCCGCGGCGAAGCACTCGATGTCCCGCGCGGTCGCGCTGTAGCGCAGCCGCGGGCCCCACGCGCGCGCATCCAGGCACTCACCGCCGAGCACGTCGGGCGGCCATGCGCCATCGACGTCGATGTGCAGCGCCTCCTCCACCTACGGCACGATCTCGGTGCCGATGCCCGTGTTCGTAAAAATCTCCACGAGCAGCGAATGCGGCGTGCGCCCGTCGATGAAATGCACCTTTTTCACGCCCTGCGACAGCGCGTAGAGCGCGCTCTCGACTTTCGGAATCATGCCGCCGACCACGATCTCATCCTCGATGAGCTGCTCAATTTTTTCCGCGTTGACCGACGGGATCAGCGACTCCTTGTCCATCGGGTCGCGCATGATGCCAGGCACATCGGAGAGGTAGATCATCTTCGCCGCCTGGAGCCGGCCGGCGATGGTGCCGGCGGCGATGTCAGCGTTGATGTTCAGCACCACGCCGTCCGCGTCGCGCGCCAGCGGCGAAATCACCGGCACATGCTCGCGCCCGATGGCGGCAAGGATTTCGTCCAGCTGCACGTCCACCACTTCGCCGACGAAACCGAGATCGACCGCGGTCGCCTTGCCCTCGGTCTGCGGCGGCAGCTTTTTCCCCACGAGCACGCGCTTGCCCGCGATGCCTACCCCCCGGCCGCCGAGCGCGTTGAGCTGCGTGACGATGCCGGGATTGATGACCGTATCGAGCACCTCCTCCACGATGCGGATGGCCTGCTCGTCGGTCACGCGCAGGCCGTTGACGAAGCGCGCCTTTTGCCCCGCGTCGCGCATGCGCTGGGTGATCGCTTTGCCGCCGCCGTGGATAAGCACGGGATTGATGCCCACCGCTTCGAGGAAGACGACATCGCGCAGAAACCGCTCGACCACCTGCTCGTCCTCCATGGCGCTGCCGCCGTACTTGATGACGAAAAGTTCGCCCCGGAATTTCTGGATGTAAGGCAGCGCCTCGATGAGGGATTCGACGCGGTCGGTGGGTTTGGCCATGGGATAAAATGCGGGCTACTCGCCCATGTTCAGCTTCACGTAGTCCGTGCTGAGGTCGGTGGTGTAAACGGTGTAGTCGGCTTTGCCGAGGCGGAGGTCGATGGTGATGGTGAAGCGCTTTTGCGCGACGACCTCCTGGAGTTTCGCGAAGGGCGTCCTGCTCGGCATGCCGCCCTGCACGGCGATGATGCCGTCGTAGAAAATGTCGATGACTTCCTCCCGCAGCTTCGCGCCGGAGTAGCCGAGCGCGTCCATGATCCGGCCCCAGTTTGGGTCGCCGCCAAACCACGCGCATTTCGTCAGCGTCGAGTTGGCCACGGCTTCCGCGGCTTTGCGCGCATCGCTCAGCGTGGCCGCGCCGTTGACGTGCACTTCCACGAATTTCGTCACACCCTCGCCGTCTTCGACGATCATGCGCGCGAGGTTTTTCGTCACATGATCGAGCGCGCGCTGGAAGGTTTTGAAAGCGGCGGTGCCGTGGCGCAGCGGCTTGTTCCCGGCGGTGCCGTTGGCCAGCATGATGACGGTGTCATTCGTGCTCATGTCGCCGTCGATGGTGATGCGGTTGAACGACTGCTCGACCGAGACGCTGAGCGCGCACTGAAGCTGCTTTTTGTCGATCACCGCGTCGGTGGTGAGGAAGCTGAGCATCGTCGCCATGTTGGGGTCGATCATGCCCGCGCCCTTCGCGATGCCGCCGAGCCGCACGGTCTTCCCTTCGATCTCAAACTCGACCGCGATTTCTTTCGCGAAAGTGTCGCTCGTCATGATCGCCTCCGCCGCGCGCTTGCTGCCGTCGCGATCAATCACACCCGGCAGCGTCGCGATGGTCGCCTCCATTTTCTCGATCGGCAGCGGCACGCCGATGCGCCCCGTCGAGCACACCATCACCTGCCGCGCCTTGAGCCCGAGCGCGCTCGCCGCCGCCGCGGTCATGCGCTTCGCCGTCTCGATGCCCGCCAGCCCGGTGCAGGCGTTGGCGTTGCCCGCGTTCGCGATGATCGCCCGCACATCGCCCGTGCGCAGGTGCGCGAGCGAGACGCGCACCGGCGCGGCTTTCACCTTGTTCGTCGTGAAAGTCGCCGCCGCCACCGTCTCCTGCGGCGAGTGGATGAGCGCGATGTCCGGCCGGGCGGTGTTGCTCGCCTTGATGCCGCAGTAGGCGCTGCCGGCGAGGAAGCCTTGGGCGGCGGTCACTCCGCCGGGGATTTCGGTGTAAGACATGGCTGCTGAGAAAAGTTTCGGAACGCGGCTGCGAAGGAGAACGGATTCCGTGCCAGAGAACGAGCCTCTTTCGGGAAAAATTTCGCGCCCTCAGATCTGTAGAATGAATCGTCCCATCGGGACGAACGAGCATAGCCGTGGGCTCTAGCCCACGGTCTGCGCGGCAGGATGGCCCTGTCGCGTAGCGACATTTGAAGGCTGCTCAAACGTCGCTACGCGACGGCGCTTCGCTCGAACCAATCCGCGGGCTGAAGCCCACGGCTTGTTTCTTGGCGTGATAGGTATCCTTGCCTCGCCCCCTTGAGGCAGGGGGCTGGGTAAACCGTCCCCCGGCTGGGCATCATCCAAGTCCGCATCGTAGATCGGCACCCGTTCCCGCCGCCTCTCCAGCTCGAAGCCGGATGGTATCAAGGCACCGCGAGTTTAACTCGCGGCACGCCGCAGACAAGCC
>JANPHJ010000020.1:0-23354 GCA_031424395.1 Chthoniobacter sp. | reverse complement strand
CGGCGGCGAGGCGGGCATGCACCGTGCGAGTGTTGCTACTCACGGAGGGATTCACGCCGGGACGATTGGAGAATCCGGCGCAGGGAGAATTTCCGCTCCCATTACCGCCCAGCTAGCGCTCAACGCTGCCTACATCTGCTCGACGCGACGCGCCCGCCGCGCTTTGCTCGCGGCATGAGCGATCCCACCCAACTCCAGGCCGAAGCCCAGCGCTTTCGCGACGATTTCCAAAATCTGCGCGCGGCGGTCGGCGCGGTCATCGTGGGGCAGCAGCGCGTGGTCGAGGGCGTGCTCACGGCGATCATCGCCGGCGGCAACGTGCTGCTCGAAGGCGTGCCGGGGCTGGGCAAGACGGAGCTGGTGAAGACGCTGGCGCGGGCTCTGGCGCTGGATTTCCGGCGCATCCAATTCACGCCCGATCTCATGCCGGCGGACATCGTGGGCACCAACGTGATGACCAGCGGCCCCGACGGTCGCTACAACTTCGAGTTCCGCCGCGGGCCGATTTTCACCCAGCTCCTGCTCGCCGATGAAATCAACCGCGCCACGCCGAAGACGCAGTCCGCGCTGCTCGAAACGATGCAGGAAGGCAGCGTCACCGCCTCGGGCACGACGCACATTTTGACGCAGCCGTTCTTTGTCCTCGCCACGCAAAACCCGATCGAGCAGGAAGGCACCTACCCGCTCCCCGAGGCGCAGCTCGACCGCTTCATTTTCAAGCTCACCGTGCCATTCCTCAATCGCGCGGAGCTGAATGAAATGGTGCGACGCACCACACTCGGCGGCGGCGCAGAAGTGCCGAAGATCATGGACGGCCCGCGCATCCTCGAACTGCGCGCGGTACTGGAGAAAGTGGTCGTCGCCGATCCGATCCGCGATTTCGCCGTGCGGCTCGTCCTCGCCACGCACCCGGAGAGCGAGTTCGCGGGCGATCCCGTGCGGCGGTTTGTGAAATGGGGCGCGAGCCCGCGCGCCGTGCAGGGGCTCATTCGCGCCGCCCGGGTCCGCGCGCTCGCCGAAGGGCGGGCGCATGTCGCGTTCGAGGACGTGCGGCACTTCGCGCCGGAGGTGCTCGGGCATCGCGTGCTGCTCAATTATGACGGGCTGGCGGAGAATCTAAACGTGGCGGGGCTGGTTGATGAACTCGCGAAGGGCGTCGCGGAAGAAGCGGCGGCGTGACCTTTTTCTGATGAACGAAACGCCGACAGCTCCGCCTGAAACGGAACCTGAGAAGCCGGCCCGCCGCAGCCTCACGGAATCGGCGCGGGAGATTGCGGCGCGGATCGAGCAGTTGCGCGGACGGCAGGGGCGGGTGGCTTTGTGGACGGGAATCGGGATGGCGGTGACGGTGCTGTGCGGGTGGCTGGTGAGCGAGACGGTGACCGACTTCCTCAACAGTCTGCCGTGGCTCGGGCGGCTCGCGTTTTTCATCGCGGGCGTTGGCGGGGCGGGTGCGTTGCTGTGGTGGTTCGGCGTGCGACCGTGGCGGGTGCGGATGGCGGATGAAGCGGTGGCGCTGATGGTGGAGCGGGAGTTGCCGGAGTTTCGGTCGCGGTTCATCGCGGCGGTGCAGCTCGCGAAGGCGGAGGAAGGCCCGGCGTCGCCGGCGCTGGTACGGGCGCTGGTCGCGGAGACGACGGCGATGGCGGCGAAGATGCAGTTCGGCGCAGTGGTGCAGACGGGGCCGATGAAAAAGTGGCTGCGCATCGCCGCGGCCGCGCTCGTGGTGACGGCGGGGCTGGCCGCGTACGGCGGGCACAAGACGCAGCCGCTGCTCATGCGCGCGTGCCTTTTCAACAACCCGGTGCCGCGCAAGACGCTCATCCGCGACGTGACCGGCAACCGTGTCATCGCCATCGGCGACGACCTGCGCATCGAGACCGCGGCGGGCGGTATCGTGCCGGCGAAAGGCCGGCTGCGCGTGCGCACCGCGAAGGGCAAGCCGCAGGATTTCGAGCTGGGTTCCGTCGCGGACCAGCCCGCGCATTTCGCCCGCGTGTTGCAGAGCGTGCAGGAGGTACTGGACTACACGGTGGCGCTCGGGGACGCGGAGAGCGCGAGCTTTCATGTGAAGGTCAAGCCGCGCCCGTCGGTCGCGAGCGTGGAGTGCCAGCAGGTCTGGCCCGCCTACACGCAGCTCCCCGCGCAGCGGCGGGCGCTCGGCGATTTGAAGATCCTCGCAGGTAGCCGACTCGTGCTGAAAGTGAAGGCCAGCACCGCGGTGCAGTCCGGCGAGATTCGGCTCGTCGGCGCCGACCGCGACAAGCCAGCGCTGACCGCCCTGCTCACTGCCGACGCGCAGGACAAAACGCAGCTCACCGGCGAGGCGGTCATCCCCGCCGAGGGCGTGACCGGCATGACCCTGCGGCTCGTGGACGAGGACGGCGTCGAGTCGCGCGGCGCGGCCATCTATCACATCGACGTGGTGCAGGACGCGCCGCCCACGGTCAAAATCATCTACCCCGACCGGCGCGAAATTTTGCTCACCCGCGAAGCCATCGCGGCCATCGCGTTTGAGGCGAAAGACGACTACGGCGTGGCCAAAGTGCGGCTGCATTACGCCGTCGATTGGGTGGACGGCGGGCCGCACAAAACCATCGACCTCGACCTCGGCGGCGCGCTGCCGAAGACGGTCACGCGGCGCTTCGACTGGAAAATCGGCGCCCTCGTCCCGCACGTCGAGGAGGGTAGCGTGATCGACTACTGGTTCGAGGTGCTCGACGCCAACAACATCACCGGCCCCGGCCTCGGCACCATAGACCACTACCAGGCCCGCGTCGTCAGCGAGGCGGAGAAACGCGCCGACCTTGCCAACCAGCTCAGCGACACCATGGAGGGCCTCAACGGCGTGCGCCTCGGCCAGGAGGAAGTGAACGCCAAGCTCGGTGAGATCATTTTCGAGAAACCGCCGGGGCCGCCATAACGCAGGCGCAGGAAATTGCTGACGCTGCTCGCGCGGCATTTCGGCCGTCAACCGCGCGGCCAGCAGGTCTTGGCAAACACTTGCCGGACCGTGGTTACGGCGTGCGGACGGCGCGGTAGAAGCGGCGGGTGAGCCCGCTCGGCGTGTCGGTGAAGGTGTGGGCGGCGCCGGTCGCGGTGAAGGCCGCACCGAGGTTCGTCCACACCGCATCGGTGAGGTTGTCCTTCATCTGGAGCTGGTAGCTGAAACCGGGCGTGGTGTTCACGAGGATGCTCACGGTGCCCGGCGTGGCGGTGCTCGCGGTCGCGACGGGTGCGGCGATGGCTCCGGTGTTTGCGCCCCCTGCGCTCGGGGCGAGGAGAAAGGCGATGGTCGCGCTGCCGTCAGGCGCGCGGCCCTGGCTGATGTCGGTGACTTGCGCGCCGTAGGTCACGGTGTCCACGACGGTGCCGTCCGGCGCGGTGAGGGTCAGCGTTTCACCGCTGGCGGAAAGTTTGAAGGGCAGATGGAGCGAGGATGGTGGGGCGCTTTGCACGGTTTCATTGTCGCACCAGGCGATGAGGCGTCCGTTTGCCGAAAGGCTGTAGCCGGAGGGGAAAAGGAACTCGGCGGGCGCGGGCGCGGAGTCGCTGAGCCGCCAGCCGGTAAGGCTCACGGCGGCGGCGGTGGGGTTGAAAAGTTCGAGCCAGTCGTCGGATGCGCCGTCGGCGGGATCGAGGACGCTGCCGCCGTTTGTGGCCAGCCATTCGTTGATGCGCAGCGCGGGCCAGGCATTCACGCCGGTGAAGTTGACGGTCACGGTGCCGGTGCCGATTTGCACGCCGTTGTAGTCGAACGCGCGGACGACATACGGATTCGTGCCCGACATGGGGACGATGGTGATGCTCCACGACGTGACCGAATTCCACACCACGGGAAACTCGTCGCCGTTGATTGTGAGCGTTTTCACGTTGACCGGCGCGGTGCCGCTGATGGTCACGCTCGGCACGGTCACGGTGACGCTCGACGGGCTGGTGATCGCGAAACTGGCGGCGACCGTATTGAGCTGCGTCTGAATGAACGCGCGGCGCTGATCGATCCACTGCGTGATGCTCAGGCCGTAAGCTCCGCTGGCGACAAACGGCGACACGAGCCCAAGGCCGTTCGCGGTTAGCGCGTCGTATTTCCGTTGAAGCACGGGCGTGACCCCGGTGCCGCTGAAGAAGGTGGCAAACGCCTCGTGGACCGCGCGCCAGTAGATGCGGCGGAAGGCGGGGAACTGCTGGAGCGCGTCGAGCTTCGGGTCGGCGGTCGCGGGGAAAAGCTCGGCGTTGGTGGGATCGACGAAGACGCCGAGGCCCACGTCCATGTCCCAGGTGAACTGCGTCCAGCGGCCCGCGAGCGGCTTGTAGATGTAGGTGTTCTTGGTGTTCGGATTGCCGAAGGCGTCCCAGTAGGAGCAGAGATCGTGGAAGGCAAAGGTGCGCATCCAGTTGTTCACATCGACCACGGACTCGATGCCGTTTTGGTAGTTCGCGGTCGCGTTGACCGCGTCGATGAGCATGAAGATGTCGCCGAATTGGTTCGCCGAGCTGGCGGCGCGCGGACGCCAGTTCCAGCGGTAGCGCGCGAGCTTGTGCTGCCCGGCGGTGTTGTAGTGCTGGAGGATGTTGCTCACGCCGGCGGTGGTGGAGTTCGCGGCGTCGTCGCCTTCGTTCCAGTTGTTCGTCTTGTACAGATGGCCGTCGCTGTCGCCGGGCATGAACTCATCGAGCAGCGTCTGGTCGGGCTGCTGCACGTCGTTGTAGTTCGTGCTGCGCCGCGTGCCGTTGATGAAAAGATGCACATAACGGCGATGGAGATTGGGCAGGTGAAGCTGCTCGGCCATCCAGAACATGAGCTGCTCGCGCTGGTCGGTGGTGTCGCGCACCGGCCAGTCGAGGGTGAAGTGATCCTCGGCCAGCACGAGGTCGTCGGCGGGCAGCGTGAGGTTGTAGCCGCAGAGATTGCCGAGCGGCGAATTGTAGCCCGGCGTGCTCGCCTCGCTGCCCGCATACCAGGCACCCGCGCCATACACCGCGCGCGCGCCGCCATAGACGAAGGTCGCGTCGAGCGGCTCGTTGCCGAACTTCTCGCGGTTCGACCAAGTGGTGACATTCGCGGCGGTCACCCACAGGCGGTAGGCCGCGAAGTCGCCGCCCTGCGCGGGCTCGCCGACGCGGACGAGACATTCGTGCGCGGGCGCATCGGGCGGAAAAATGGCACTCGCCGGGGCGACGGCAGCGTCGGTGGATTCGACGCGGAAGACGACGAGCGCGCCCGTGCTTTGCGCCGGGATGCTGGCGGTGAAAACGCCGTCGCCGGGGAAAATGTCGCCGTTCAAGCCGTCGTCGTGCATGGCGGCATTCGTGAAAGCGCCGCTCGCCTCCAAGCGCCAGCGCAGCGTGGCGGAGGCGACGCCGTCGGGATCGCTCACGCGCGCGAAGACGCGGATCGGCACGCCATCCACGGGCAGCAGCGGGCGGTGCGAAACGTCGCGGATCGCCGGGCCGGCATTGGCGACCGCGCGGCTGTTCGCCGCGCCGGGCGTGCCGAGATTCGTGGGCACGCTGAGCGCGCCGAACGATTCGAGGAATCCGCCGCGCAGCCGGAGCAGCAGCTCGCGCGTGCCGCGCAGCCAGCGGGCTTTGGCGGAGATCGTGCCGTTCGTATTGGCCGCCAGGGAGGTGGTGAGGGCGGAGAAAACGCGGTTGCCATCCGGGTCGCCCGCCGAAGTGGCGCGAAGCTGCAGCGCCGCACCGCCGCCGAAGCCCGCGCCGCTAGTGATGGAGGAGCGCGACTGCGTGCCCTGCAAAGTCCAGCCGGCGAGCCCGCTCTCGAAGCCGCCATTCGTCACGACGTTGCTGCCGATGTTTGACAAAACGGTCACGTCGTCCACGAGCGCCTCGCCTTCACCCATAAGGAAAAACTGCACGCGATCCGCGGCGCCGACAGACGGGTGGTTGAGGTCGAGCGCGCCCGCCGTGCTGAGCGTCGTCCATGGAGACTTCGCGCTTTCGTCGCTGTCCGCCCACGCGCTGGCGAGCGTGCGGTCGGCGCGGAGGTCGGTGGCTTCGAGACTCGAGCCGCCGCCCGCGGCCCAGCGGCTCCAGCGGCCCGCTTTGGCGTAGGTGATGGTGTCCACTCGACTTCGACGGTGACCACACCGGCGAGTTCCGGGCGCACGAGGGTGAGGCGGTCGCCACCGCCGAGCGAGCCGGCGTAGTCGCCGACGACGAGCGCGGGATTGAGCGACGGATTATTGGCGCGGGTGCGCGCGGCGTTCTTCGCCACGACGAGCCGCGCGCCCGCCTGGATGCTGGTTCCAGCGGGGATCGTGAAGCTGACGCCGTCGGTGAACTTCCACCCGCCGACTGCTACGGCGACGCCGCCGGGATTGTAGAGTTCGAGCCATTCGTCGAGGACGTCGCCGCTGATCGGCGCGAAGAAAACCTCGCTGATGAGCACGTCCGGTGTGCGTGCGCCGGAGTTCGCCGCGCCGGGCGTGGAAGTCGCGAGCGGGCGGAACGCGCCGTCGCGATTGTTCGCGCGGCCGAGGCTGACGTTGGCCGCAGAGCCGCCGAAGCGCACGCAGTCGAGCACGCGGGTGCCGGCGGCGTTCGTCAGGTAAAGCGTCTCGCCTTCCGCGCTGAGCGCGAAACCGAGCTGCGCCTCGGTGAAGGAAATCGTCGCGCCCGCGGCGAGGGTGGTCGCGGTGGGAATGGTGAATTTTCCGAGCACCGCCGGATCGTCGCTGAGGTGGCAGCCGGACATATCCGCGACGCTCGGCGCGTCGTTGCGCAGCTCGATGAAATCCACGGAAGGCGCATCGGAGCGCGCGAGCACTTCATTGATCGCCACATGATCCTGCGCGCTGGCGGGCGGCACATCGCCCGCGCCGGGGGAGCCGCCGATGGTGGCGCTCGCGTCCCACGCCAGCGCCGAGCCCTCGCCATAGCTGGGCCGCGCGAGCACGAGCGAGTGCCCGGTACCGTCCGCTGCTACGGGCCAGGGCGCGTGATCGTTCCACGAAACTTCGAGCACAATGGCGTCGCTCGGCTTGCGCAGGCGGAGTGTGCCGCCTTCGTTCGAGAGGCTTTGCGCGAAGCCGCCGAACACGCCAGTGATCCCATAGACGGCCTGCACATCGGCGGGCACTTTCGCGATGACGGCGTAGCCTTTCGCCGCGATCTGCGCGCCGGCGGGGAAGGTGAAATCCACGTCGCCCGTCAGCCGAAAGCCGGCGAGATCTTCGATCCACGGGTTCGAGTTGTAGAGCTCGATGAACTCCAGGTTTTTTCCGTCCACGCGCGCGGGCGGGTGGTAGTGAATCTCCGAGATCGTCAGCCCCGTGCGCCGCGACGATGCGCCCGCGCCTTCCCACGTCCGCTGCGCCCGCGTGGGCGCGATCACGTTCACCACCGCGGGACTGCTCGGCGTCGCGCCCTGCGAGTTCGTGGCCGTGACGGTGTAGGAGCCGCCCGTGCCGTTGTCGGCGGAGGCGAGCGTGTAGGTGCTGCCGGTCGCGCCAGCGATGGCGGTGTTGTTGAGATACCATTGGAACGTCGGCGCGGGGAAACCCGTGACTGCCGCCGAGAGGGTGAGCGCATCGCCGATCCATAGCGCCTGCGGCTGCGGCTGGGTGACGAAGACCGGGGCCGCGGGCGTCTGGTTGAGGCGCGCGATGACGAGGTTGTCGAGGCCGCCGATGTGGCTGCTTTGAAAGTTGAGGTAGTTCTGCGCGTAGCCGCCGCCGGTCTTGGTGAAGGTGTAGCGGGAAATGCCGTCGGCGAAGATTTCGATGCGCGTCTCGCCCGCGCCGTTGAAGGGGTTGCTGTCGATGGCATCGGTGATGCGGATTTCAAAATGGTGGAGCTGCGTGGTCACGCCGCTCGATCCCCACGTCGGCTCGGATGGCGTGAGATTGGTGCTGCCGTCGTAGGCCTGAAGCGTCCCGGTGCTGCCGCGAAAGCGCACGCCGAAGTGGGGGTGCGCGGCCGTGATGATCCCGCTTTTGTCCGCCGCCGCCTGGCCGAAACAAATCGCGGCCGACTGCCCGCCGCCCTGCGCGCCGACATCCGGCGCGAGATCGAAGGAAATGCTGAGCCCGCCCGCGCTGTCGGTGGCGTTGAAGTTGTGATTGAGCGCAGCCACGCCGGTGCCGAAGGCCGTGTACAAATAGTTGCCGCCGTCGATGCCGCCCGTGGTGTTGCCGACTTGGGCGGTGTTCACGCCGACCCACGGGATCGTCCCGCCCGACTGCACGAGCGAGCCGCCCTGCCGCGCAGCGAGGTTGAAGCTGAGGTCGGACGTGCTCGGATTCGACGGCGCGTAGAAATTGTCCGTGAGCAAAGCCTGCGGGCCGACCGCGCGGTTGCTGAAGGCGTATTGGTGAAAGGTATTGTCGGCCAGGGACGGCGTGATGGTGAAGGTCAGCGTGGTGCCCGCCGCGGTGAAGGCGTAGCGCAGCAGGCTTCCCGGCTGGCCGTTTTGATCGAACAAAATCGAGCCGCCGTCGCTCGCGGTGATGGTCTGGAAGCGGACGCCGGGGCCGCCGAAGGCCGCGTTGTAAAACACCGTCTCGTATTGCTGTCCGACGATCAGGTTTTTCAGGATCACCGTCGCCGGGTTTCCGTTGTAGAGAAAATTCGTCATCAGCCCGCCCACGCCGCCGCTGATGCCGTCGTTGGCGAGCGCATTGAAGCCCGTGAGGCCGTTGTTGAAGCCCGTCGTGCCGTAATCGTTCGTGGCCGGATTGGCGCCATTGCCGGAGCCAGTGAAGACCGCGCCGTTGATCGTCGCATTGGCCGTATCATAGACGTTGATCGCGTGCGTGTAGGCTGCGTCTGCGGTGATGCCGGAGTTCGCATCGCCCGTGAGCGGTGCAACCGAAAAGGTGCCGGCCGCGGCGGTTTGGAGCGCGAGGCAAAGGAGGATGCAGCAATGGGCTAGCCGGGCGGGGCGTTTCGCGGAAACCATGTTACCGGGATTCATAACTCAAAGGTCGCCAATTTCGACTGGTATCGGAAAAGAGTTCCCGTCCTCCAACCCGCGCGCCGTTTTTTCCTAGCCCGCGGGGCGCGCCGCACCTAGCTTCGCGGCCCTTTTTCCCATGAACGAAACCGCCAGCCGCATCCTCCGCGTGGGCCTGCCTTCGGGCAGCCTGCAGGAGCCGACCTTCGCCCTTTTTGCCAAAGCCGGCTTCAACATCTCCGGCGCGAGCCGCTCGTACAAGCCCGCCGTGGATGACCCGGAGCTGATGATCCGGCTGCTGCGCGCGCAGGAAATCTCGCGCTACGTGGAGCATGGGTTTCTCGACTGCGGGCTGACCGGCAAGGACTGGATCGCCAATAACGGCAGCGACGTCGCGGTGCTCGCGGAGATGACTTTTTCCAAAGTCAGCAGCAAGCCCACGCGCTGGGTCATCGCGGTGCCGGAGGACTCGGCAATCCGGACGGTGCAGGATTTGCAGGGCAAGGTGATCGCGACCGAGGCGGTCGATCTGACGCGGGCTTTTCTGGCGAAAAACGGGGTCACGGCGTCGATCGAGTTTTCGTGGGGCGCGACGGAGGTGAAGGTGCCGGACCTCGTGGACGCCATCGTGGACGTGACCGAGACGGGCTCCTCACTGCGAGCGAACAAGCTGCGGATCTTGGAAACGATCATGGAGTCCTCGCCGCAGTTCATCGCGAACCACGGGGCGCTCGCTGACGCGTGGAAAAAGGCGAAGATCGACACCTTGGTGCTGCTGCTCCGGGGGGCGTTTGCCGCGCGGGACAAGGTAGGTTTGAAGATGAACCTGCCGGAAGGCCGGCTCGCCGAACTGCTCGAGGCGCTGCCCGCGCTACGCAATCCGACCATCGCGAACCTGACCACGAAGGGCTGGATCGCGGTCGAGACGATCATCGACGAAAAGGTGGTGCGCGAGATCATCCCGAAGCTCAAGGCGCTCGGGGCCGAGGGGATCATCGAGTACCCGCTGAACAAGGTCGTGTACTGACCGCGGCGGTATTTCCCAAAATTCCGGTTGCGCCCTGCGGGCAACCATGATTCTCTCGCCGCCCCTCAACGAAAAAACACACCTCACATGGGTTCACTCAAAAAGCGCCGGAAGGCCAAAATCGCCAAGCACAAACGTCGGAAGCGGATGAAGGAAAACCGCCACAAGAAGCGTTTGCGCTACAAGTCGTAGGGCCTAGAGTGCGCGGCATGAATTCGTGCCGATCCGTCAGGGTTTTCCACGGGGTTTTGACCATCGCCCTCGGACTCGCGTTGCTCACGGCGCCGCTGCTTGCGGAGCAAGGCGGCCGGCCGGCTCCCCCCGCGAGGAGGCCGGCCAAAGCGGTCGAAAAAAACGTGCCCACTCCGGCGAAACCTGGTGCCACGGAGCTGCCACCGCTGACCGCGCCCGTCACGCCCGCCGGGAAAGGGCTGCCGGAATTTGCCGACGCCTTTCCCTCCCCCATCCGCCCGGTCGCGCCTGACCTCGCGCTGGGGGTGGAGGATGAGAAAAAGGCGGCCGCCTTCGCCGCGTTTGCGCAGGGTTTTGTGGCCGAGGAAAACTCCGATCAGGAAAAGATGTTGGAGAGCTACCGCAAAGCGCTCGAACTCGATCCCGGCAATCCCGAACTGGCCGTCAAAGTCGCCTACGAACTCGCGCGCCGGAACGATCCGTCCGCGGCGATTCAGGTGCTCAAGGACGCCATCAAAGCCGCACCCCGGGAGCCGCTGCCGTGCGTCTATCTCTCGCAGCTTTACGCGAAGAACCTGAACAAACCCGACCTCGCCATCAAATACGCCGAGCAGGCGCTGGCGCTCGCGCCGGACAACTTTGGCGCACTCCAGGCGGTGTATGAGCTGTACGCCGCAAACGGTCAGGAAAAGAAAGCCGACCAGCTCCTCGACCGCGCCACTAAAACCGCCAGCACCACCCCGAAATACTGGGTGCAGCTCGGCGAATTGGAGCAGCGCCTTTGGCTGAAAGACGACGGCGCCGCCGAGCCCGCGCAACTCGGGAAAATGAATGCCGCCTTCCGCAAAGCCGCCGAGTTCGGGAAAGGCGACGCGCAGATTCTGACCAAGGTCGCCGACTACTTCGTCCTCTCGAAACAGGTCCCGGAAGCCATCCCCTACTACCTCGCCATCCTCGCCCTGAAGCCGGACGCCGGCGATGCGCCGCTGAACAACGTGCGCGACAAGCTCGCCCGCAGCTTTCTTATTACCGACCAGCGCGACGACGCTATCCGCCAGCTCGAGGATATCGTCAAAGAAAGCCCGCTGCGCTTTGAGACCTACGAGCTGCTCGGTGAGCTTTATCTGGCCAAGGACGACCCGGAAAAGGCCCTCGCCAGTTTCGAGCACAGCCTGCTGCTCGACGGCGGCGACCCCGCCCGCCACGAGCGCCTCGCCCTCCTCCTTTTCCAAGCCAAGCCGCCCCGCTACGACCGCGCCATCGACATCCTCGACGCGGCGCGCAAGAAATTCACCGACCGGCCCGCCCTCAGCTATCTCCTTGGCGTCGCCCTCAGCCAAGCCAAGCGTCACCCCGAGGCCCTCGCCGCCTTCTCCGATGCCCAGGCGCTCGCCGAGGCCGGCCACGAGGACCTGCTCAGCGCCGAGTTCTACTTCAGCTACGGCGCCGCCGCCGAGCAGGCCGGGCTTTTCGACAAAGCCACCGAACTGCTCAAGCGCAGCCTCGAACTCGATCCCGAAAAGGCCCAGTCCTACAACTACCTCGGCTACATGTGGACCGACCGGAACGAACACCTCGACGAAGCCGGCGAACTCATCAAAAAGGCGCTCGTCCTCGAGCCCGACAAAGGGGAGTACCTCGACAGCCTGGGCTGGTACTACTTCCGGAAAGGCGACTTTGACCGTGCGCTTAAGGAACTGCTCCGCGCCCAGGAAAAAGTCCTTTTCGAAGAGCAGAAAGACGACCCCACCGTGCTCGACCACATCGGCGAAGCCTACCTCAAGCTCGGCAAAACCGCCGAAGCCCTGAGCGCGTGGCAGAAGTCGCTGGCCCTGGAAGACAACAAGAAAGTTGCAGACAAAATCGAGGCGGCGAAGCAGAAGCTGACCAAAGGCCACGACACGCCGCCACCCGCGCCCACGCCACCACCGGCCGAGCAGTGAGTTTCGCGTTGCGGGCAGAGTGTGGAAACAGGCTCTTCGCCGGAATCCCTTCGGTCAGATTTGTGCGGTATAGCTGCGACTCGCGATTGCTTTGCACCCCGGGAGCTGCTGGCATGGAAGCGGCTGAACCTCATCTCGCCACCGCCACCTTTCCCACATGAAAATCCTCCAGCCTCGCCTTTCCTCGCTGCGGCGCCTCGCCGCGGCCAGTCTGCTCGCCGCCGCCGCGCTCGCGGCCACATGTCTCCCGACAGCCGCCGCCTACGTCCTCAATGACGAGGAGGCGCTGCTCGCCGAGTATCTGGTGAACGACCCCGGCCAGCAGCGGCCCGCCATGCAGTTCGACCCCATCCTCGCACGGCTCGCCCGCGAGCGGGCCGAGGACATGGCGGCGCGCAACTATTTTGCCCATGTCAACCCGGACGGCTGGGCTGCCAATGCGCTCGTCCTCGATGCGGGCTACATCCTCCCCTCGGCGTGGGGCACGGAGCTGACGAATAACTACATAGAATCTATCGCCGCCGGCTTCAGCGGCGTGGCGGACACCTGGGCGGACTGGATGGATTCGCCCCCGCACCGCGCGCACCTGCTCGCGCTCAATGCCTTCTACCAGACCGAGACCTCCTACGGCGTGGGCTACGCCTACTCGGCTACCAGCACCTATCATCACTACTGGGTCGTCCTCACCGCGCCGCCGAATGTCCCGGAAGCCAATGCCGCGCTCTTCGTAGCTCAAAGCACGCCCCCGGCCATGACCACCGGCCAGACCTACAGTGTCTCCGTCTCGCTCCTCAATACCGGGAGCCAAACCTGGACGCAGGACGGCGGCTACCGGCTCGCATCCCTCGCCCCCGCGGGTCTGTGGAATGTGCCGTCCGTCCCAGTGCCCGCCGACGTCACGCCAGGCAGCACCGTGACCTTCAGCTTCAATGTGACCGCGCCCCCCGAGCCCGGCTACGACGCCTTCCAATGGCGGATGGAGCAGGCCGGCAGCGCCCCCTTTGGCGAAGCCTCCGGGAACCGCGTCATCCCCGTCAGCCTCCCCGCACCGCCGCCGAGCAGCAGCAGCGCCTCGTCCGGTTCATGGGGCAACTACTCTGCCCCGAGCGGCAGCTCGAAGAAAGCGAAGAAAGTCAAGGCCAAGAAGGCGAAGAAGAAAAAGAAGTAAAGGCAGCGCAGCGGTTAGTCACGCGCCGGCTCCTGCATCGGCTCCACCGGCTCCACGGGCACAGCGCGGCGGATCTCGGGCTCGTCTTCGGCGCCGGGCTTTTTCTTCCTCTTCGTCGCCCTCTCCTCCTTGGCCTCGGTTTTAAAAACCTCCCGCATCACCTTGCCGATGAGCGGCGCGGCTTGGGTCCCGCCGTGGACGTCGTCGCTGTTGCCCGCATCGCTTTCATACACCGCGGCAAAGGCGTAACGCGGCTTGTCCGCCGGCGCGAATCCCGCAAACCACGCCGCCGTGCGCTCCTTGTTCTTCGGCCCCCACTGCGCCGTGCCCGTCTTGCCGGCCACCTGCACATTGGGTACCGACGCCTTCCCCGCCGTGCCTGAGCGGCTGGACACGACCTGCGACAGCGCTTTGCGCATCTCCTTCATGATCTTCGGCTCGATGCCCAGTTCGCCGCGCGCCCGCACCGGGTACGCGTTCACGATCTGCCCGTCGATGCTCTGCACCTGCTTCACCAGCCGCGTCTGATAGAGCGTGCCGCCATTGCCCACCGTGGCCATGCCTTGCGCCATCTGCAGCGGCGTCACCTCCACATCGCCTTGGCCGATGGAAAAGTTCGCCAGATCGCCCTCCAGCATTTTGCGCGCATGCGCCTTCTTCATGTATTCGTCATCCGGAATGCGCCCGCCACTTTCCGCCGCCAGCGGGATGCCCGTGCGCGCGCCAAACCCCATCTTCACCGCCCACTCCCCCATGCGCTTCGCCCCGGTCTTTATCCCGACCTGGTAAAACCACGTGTCGCACGACTGGGTCAGCGCTTCGCAAAAATTCAGCGACCCCGAATCCGAGTGCTTCCAGTTGTGAAAAGTGATGCGCCCGATTTCCAGCGCGGGCGGGCAGTTGAATTCGTCGTCGATGTCGATCACATGCTCCTGCAGTGCCGCCAGCGCCACCGGCACTTTGAACACCGACCCCGGCGGATACGCCGAACGGTAGGCGCGCGGGATGAGCGGAATGTTCGGGTCGTCATTCAGCGCCTTGAAGGCCTCCGGCGAGATCGTCGGGATGAACGCATTCGGGTTGATCGTCGGCCACGAAGCCATCGCCAGGATGTCACCGTTGCTCGGGTCGATGATGACCAGCGCGCCACGCTTCACCCCGCGCTCCAGCACGCTTTCGCACAGCCGCTGCAGGTCGGCGTCGAGCGTCGTGACGACATTGTAGCCCGGCTGCGGCGGGATGGTGATCTGCTCGCTCGACTTCTTCCCGCTTGCGTCAAAGGAGATGTTGTACTGCCCGTTCTTGCCTTGGAGCTGGTCGTCGAAACTCTGCTCCAGCCCTTCGCGCCCCACGGCATCGGGCCACAGCAGCTCATTGTTTTGCATCGGCCCGTCCGGCATCCGCCCCGCGCGCCCCGCATAGCCGATGATGTGGCCGGCCAGCCGGTCATTCGGATAATAGCGCTGATACACCGGCAGCAGCGTGAGGTGCTGGGCCTTGATGCGGTGATAGTTCTCCAGCTCCGGCGGCTTCAAATCCTGCGCGATGAGCAGGGGCACCACGCCCCGATTTTTGTAATGCTTCAGCACCGTATCCTGGGTCAGCGAAATGGGTCGCCCCGTGACCGTGCGCGCCGCCAGCACCTGCTGCTGGGCAAAGGCCAGCACCTCCGGCTCCGTCATGGTCAGCGGCGTGGGAAAGCTGAGCCCCAGATTGTAGCTCACCCGCGTCTGCGCCAGCGGGTTGCCATTGCGGTCCGTGATCTGCCCGCGCGGCCCGGGAATCGCCATGACGTAAGTGCGCGCATGCTTCTGCGTCTCCCAGCTCGGCGCCGGCACCGCCGCCGGCGGAGCGGGTGTGGGCGGCCTCGTGGAGGCGACCGCCGCCGCTCCCGGCGCTTCGAGCCGCGACACGGCCTCCTGCGCGCGGGCATCGTCGAGCGCGAGGAGCATGGGGAGAAAAAAGAGCAGGCGTTTCATGGACGGCGGAGAGCGTAGCCAGTTCGCGCCGTATCTCAAGCGTCCGCCCCCTTTCACAAAATGACCCCCACCACCGCCGTGAACACGTAGCACGCCAGCAACCCCGCGAGCATCGCCCGCAGCCCGATCTTTGCCAGATCCCCGCGCCGCTCCGGCGCCAGCGCCCCAATGCCCCCGATCTGGATCGCAATGCTCGAGAAATTCGCAAACCCGCACAGCGCATAACTCGCCAGTGTGATCGACCGCTCATCTAGCGCGCTAGGGTTTGCTTTCACGTACGAGGACAGGTCGAGGTAGGCCACCAATTCATTCAGCACCACCCGCTCCCCCAACACCTGCCCGATGACGGCGCAGTCCTTCCACGGCACGCCCATGAGCCACGCGAACGGCGCATTCGCCCAGCCGAGCACCTGCTTCAGCGTCACCGCATCCGCGATCCCCACCGCATGCTGCGGCCACACGAACAGCGCGTTCGCCATCGCCACCACCGCCACGAACGCGATCAGCATCGCCATCACATTGATCGACAGCATCACCCCCTCGCTCGCCCCCGTGCAGAGCGCGTCGATGCTGTTCACCGCCGTCAGCGGCGTTTGGAAATGATGCCGCTCCCCCGTCTCGCTCACCTCCGTCTCGGGAAACATCACCTTCGCCATCAGCAAACCCGCCGGCGCCCCCAGCACCGACGCCGTGAGAATGTGCCCCGCGCTCATCCCCTCCATACCCGCATAGATCGCCATCACCCCCGTCGCGATGGTCGAGAAACCCGTCGTCATCAGCGCCATGATCTCGCTCGGCGTCATCCGCGCGAGGTACGGCTTGATCAGCAGCGCCGCCTCCGTCTGCCCCAGGAAAATATTGCTCGCCCCCGCCAGACTCTCGCTCCCGCTCGTCCGCATCGCCTTTTGCATCACCCACGCCATCCCCGCCACCACCCGCTGCAACACGCCCCAATGATACAGCAGCGCCGACAGCGCCGAGATGAGAATGATCGTCGCCGTGATCGTGATCGCGAAAACGAACCCACCCGCCGGCCCAAACACGCCCTTCAAAGTCGCCGCATCGCCCAGCGGCCCAAAGACCATCTTCGCCCCTTCGTTCGCATAGACATTGAGCTGATTCACCACCTCCTGCGCCCCGGCAAAAATGCCCGCTCCCACCGGCGTCTTCAGGATGAAAAGCGCAAACGCAAACTGCAGCCCCAGCCCCCACAGCACCGTCCGCCACGGAAACGCCCGCCGGTTATTGGACAGCGCCCACCCCAGCGCGATGAGCACCACGAGACCGAGCAGGCTGATGAGTCGCAGCATGTTGGGCTCGTAGGCTACTAGACGCCCAGCAAATCCGTCAGTCGAAAAGCGTGGACATTGCAGCAATGTGAACCGCCTTCATCTTCAATGGCGATGTTCCATTTCACAATTAAGCCAGGCACCCGATGACTGCTTTCTTCTTCGTTCATTTCGGAGTTGGTGTGAACAGAGGCTGCTTTAGGCGGAAAGCCTCCAGCGCAGGTTTCGGGAAGCCGTTCAACTTGAACAGCCCCATCGTGCCTTCCGGACCGAGAAGGTCTTTCTTCATATCGCGCAAAAGAAACCAGAAGACCCTCTGAATGCGCGGCTCACCGCTCACCAACTCGTAGGTGTCCCGCAAAAGGGTAGCTTGCGCCTGTTCGGCCTCAGGGGAAGTTGCGCCACAACCCACTTCGGTAATCCACAAAGGCTTGGCCGCATCGCCGTAGCGGGCCATGAGGTTTAGTGTATCCCGGGTAAGTTCCATCATATGTCCGGCGCCTTGTTCGGGCGTGACATAAGGATGCGTGTTACAAATGTCAAAATACGGCTTGGCGCCAGCCTTATAGAGGTTTTCGAGATAGTTTGGCACCTTTACCTCGGACCAAGGATTCGGGATGATTCCGTTCACTTGCAATCCACCGAGAACCACCAGACACGATGGGTCTGCCTTCTTCGCAGCCTGATAGGCAGCTTTCAGGAGTTCAGTGTAAGCACCGGGGTCGGGATGAGGGCGAAAAAAGTCCGCCCCGTTTTCCTCGTTCCATATCTCCCAGTGCGTAATCCGGCTCCGATAGTGAGTAACAACGGTCGAAACGGCGCGCTCCCAGTCGCCCATCTCGCGCGGAGGATAGGCATCGAACCATCCAGCCGCCTTTTCCAGGTCCATCCCATTGGCCCACTCGGGCACCGACATCAGCGTCCCCAAAATCTCGACATTCCGTGGAATGCTTTCCACGACTCGATCCAAGCTCGCGAAAGCCCATTCGCCCTTCTTAGGCTCCAACACCCGCCACCGTATGGGGATGCGCACCGAGGAGCATTCGGACTTCCTCAACATCTCGACAAACTCTGGCAACTCCTCCGCCTTGAAGTTCCAAAGCGGGTCTGAATTGATGCCGTACAACGCGGGGCCCTTCACTGGCGACTGATCTGCTGCGGACGCGACCGTGCAAATAGCCAAGATCAGAAGCGCGTATTTCATGAGATGCAGCAAGCAGCGCCTACCAGACTATTATAAGACTGAAAAAAAGCCGGGCGGATAGGCGGAGTAACTGGGTCGGCGGCTCACGGCAGCGGGTGGACTTCCATGTCCTTGAAGTTCGCCCGCGTCATGTAGGTGCCGATGGAGAAATGCTTGCCCTCTTTCAGCGGACTAGGGTCGGTCCAGGAGCCGAGGACTTTGCCGTTGCGGGTGATCTCGACGGTGCCCGTGCCGGCATCATAAGTCGCGCGAAAGTCGATCCACTGGCCGCCCGCGGGCGGGCAGTCGAACTTCCGCATGTCCTTGGTTTTGTCGTCGGTGACGCGGTTGATGATGAATTGCCCGTGGCTTTTCTCATCGTTGCCGTCCACGAGGAGGTAGGCGTTGCCGCGCTCGGTTTTGTCGGCGTCGTCGCACATGATGTAGATGGTGATGCCCGAGTTTCGACCGCCGGTGTACTTATACTTGGCGCGGTATTCCATCTTCCCAGTTTGCGGGATGGCCTTGTAGGCGTTGGACACGCCGTCCTTGGCGTCGTGCTGCTCGAGCTCGGTCTCGCTGACGACGACCCATTTGCCGCGCACCATTTTCACCCCCGTACGCATGCTCTCGAATTTCCCCGCTGGCGTGCCGCCCGCCGCGACCGCCGGTGCCGCACCGGGGACGCGCGTGAGAATGTCCGTCGCCGTGGACGCGACCATGCCAAACCCCGTGCCACTGCCCGTCTCGATGGTCAGCCGGCCGGCCTCGACCTTTTTCACCTTCAGGATCATGCCCACCGTGCCCGGCGTGGAGCCGCTGGGCCGCCCGTTTTCCCACATCTGGATCGGCCCGGCCTGCGTCAGTTTCACCTCGCGCGGCCAGAGCTTCGGGTCGGCGGCCATCTGCTCGACGGTGGTCTGCGCGCGGAGGGTGGCGGCCATGGCGAACACAGCCAGGGGCGCGAGGAGGAAACGGTGAAAGTTCATGGCGGGAAGGGCCGCAGCGTAGGAGCCGCGCGGCGCTCCGGGCAAGGCGCAATCCGAACCGCCGCCCGCGGCTATCCACCAGCGAGCGCCCGCAGCGCGAAGGCCGTGGCGATGACGGGATCGTCCTCGAAGCTGTCCGGGCAGTGTCCGGCCCACGCGCCATCGGCGCGCTGCGCGGCGAGCAAATCCGCGGCGAGCGCCTGCTGCTGCGCGGCAGCCCAGGAGCGCAGGGAAAAGGTCGCCGCCGTGAGCGGGAGCACCGCCGCCAGCGCCTGCGCGTGGTAGTAGCGGAGGGACTCGCGCTCGGCGCTGCGCCCGGCGGGCCAGGTGCCGCTGTGCTCGGCCCCGGCGGCGTGTTGGCGGAGCCAGGCGAGGGCGGCCTGGCCGCGCGGGTCGGCGGGCGCGAGGCCGCAGGCGTGGAGGGCCAGGAGCCCGTCGCAGGTGGCGCTCCCGTACGCGTGATAGCGTTCGCGACCGAGGTCGTCGCGACCGGCCACGTCGGCCTTGTTGCGCACGGGGTCGGCGGGCGCGAAGAAAAAGCCGCCGTCCTCGAAAGGCCCGGTCGCAGCGGCCGGGGAAAAGTTCTGGCATTGCGCGAGGAAAGGCCGCGCGGCGGCGGCGCGGGCGCGGCGGCCCGTGGCGGTGAGCGCGGCGAGACCCAGCGCGGTGGCGGAAATGTTTGGGGCCAGCATGTCGGGCGGCGGCCCGGCGCCGGGCGGGAGCCGGGGTGGCGCGGGCGCGTCGCTCCAAGCCCCACAGGCAGCGGCGTCCGCGGGCCAGCCGAGCGCCGGGGCGATGCGGAGTTGCTCCACGAGATCGGCCCAAAATGCGGCCCGGTGGGTGTCGCCCATCTTCGCGAAAACCTGCGCGGCATAGCTGGCGGTGAAGAGCGGGTAGTGCAGGGCGGCCCACGGCTCGGGGCGCGCGGCTGCCGTGTCCGTCAGCTTTTCCAGCCAGCGCCGCCCGCGCGCCACGGGCTCTGCCGCTGCGTCGGACGCGGTGGTGAGTGCCCAGAGCACGAGCGGAGTGAGGGCATCGCCCTCGCGGAAAGCGCCGTACTGCACCGAGCGCCAGGCCCCGTCCGGCGCCTGACGCGCGGCGAGAAAGCGCCAGGCGCGGAGCCGCCCTGCGGCAGGGTCGGCACGCGGCGGCGGGGCCCAGCCGGTGAGCGCGCCGCCGCAGAGCGCGGCGGCGCGCAGCAGGAAGGTGCGGCGGGTTTGCGCCCTGCCCGTCACTCCGCCGGCCCGGCCTGCGCCGCGGGGGGCGCGCTTTTTTCGGGAGCCGCCGCCGCCGCCGGGGCGCGCTCGATGAGCAGCGTGAGCAGGGCCGCCGCCGTGCAAAAGGTGCGCCCGGTGATGCAGTGGTTGCCGGCCCAGCTTCCGTCCTCATTCTGCGCGGCGCAGATGGTGGTCTGCATCTTTGCCTTCCACGCGTCCCACTCCTTGCCGCCGCGTTCGCGCAGGCTGTCGCCGAGGTTTAGGTAGCTGAGAAATTCCTCGCCGCCATTGTTGCCAAAGCCCGCGACGAACTTGCCGTCGGCCAGCTTTCCAGCCACCGCTTTTTGCGCCACGGCCAGCCCCTCATCGTCCCCGGCGATCTGCTTCAGCTCATCCTGCGCCCGCGCTTTTTCCGCCACCGGTGCGTTCGCGTCGCCGATTTTTTTCTCCGCCGCCGCCTTCCGCGCGACGTTCGATTTCGACCGCTCCCACAGCCCGCCGAGCTTGGCCGATTCGCGGTAGAGCGACACGCCCGCGCTCGCCGGTTCCGCCGCCGCGCCCGCCGCTCCCGCCGCGCTGAAGTCGCCTTTCGCCACATCGAGCCCGGCCAGATTTTGCTGCTGATCCTGGTCGAGCGCCTTCGCGCTGACTTTCGCTCCGCTGCGCGCCGCGGAGTTCAGCGCCTTACTGCACAGCCCTTGGGAGAGCACGGCGGCCCAGCCTTTGTTTTCGGCAAAGGAGCCGTCGTCCTTTTGGTTGCGCTCGATCTTTGCCACCACCTTGTCTAGCACGGCGGCGCGGCGTTTTTCCGCGGCCTCGTCACCCATCCGCCCTTGCAACTCCGAGAGCACCCAGCCGGCGAGAAAGGTGTCCACGTAGGTACCGATCTTCACCTGCATCTGGGTGTCGCGCACCGCCGTCACGTAGAGCGATTTGTCGTCCGCCTGCTCCACCTGCTGGCAAATAAACTCGAACGCCCGCCGCGCCGCCTCGCGGTGCGCGCCCTCTGCCGGCGCATCCCCGGCGCGCAGCAGCGCGACGAGGCTCACGCAGGTGTTTCCCAGGTCGGCCGGGTCTTCCACATTCGCGCCCTCGACGCGACTGCCGCCGCCCCGGCCCGCATCCTGCCGCCAGCCGCCGCCCTGGCCCCAGCCGCCGTCCTTTTTCTGCTGCCCGAGCAAATACCCAAGCCCAGCCTGCACCGCCTCACCGGGCTTGCGCGCCGCGGCCTTGGCTGCGGTTTCCGCGGCCGGCTCGACGGGCGCGGCCCGTTTGCCCCGCACCGGTTCTCTGGCGAAAACGCCGGGCCCCGGCGCCAGGACCAGCGTGAGACTGGCGATGAGTCCGCAGACGGAGCCGATCAGCAGCGTGCGGTTTTTCGAGGAGTGGAGTTTGGTGTGCATAGGTTTTGATAAGTGGGACGAAACTCTCTACCGCATCCTTAGTCCCGCGGTGCCAGAGCGCGGTAAAAAGGGTGTCAAAAAATTGTGAGACCGCGCCCGGCCGCCGACCGCGACTTTCCCTTTGCCGGCCGTCCGCTAGCCTGCGTGGATGAAACTCTTGCTCAGCAACGACGACGGCATCGACGCCCCGGGCCTCGCAGCGCTGCTCGCCGCCGCGCGCGACTTCGGTGAACCCGTTATCGTCGCGCCCGCCGAGCCCCAGTCTGGCGTGAGCCACATGATCACGTGGGAAAAAGGCGTGCGCCTGGAACCGCGCGAGGCCGGTCGCTTCGCCGTCCACGGCACCCCCGCCGACTGCGCGCGGCTCGGGCTGCTCCGCGTCGCGCCGGATACAAAATGGGTGCTCAGCGGCATCAATCACGGCGGCAATCTCGGGGCCGATGTCTATTACTCCGGCACCGTCGCCGCCGTGCGCGAAGCCGTGCTCCACGGCTGGCCCGGCATCGCCTTTTCGCACTACCTCCGGCGCGGCCTCGCACCCGACTGGCCCCGCGCTACGCGCCTGGTCGCGCGCGTCCTCGCCGCGCTCCTCCCGCGCCCCATCGAGCCTGGCCTTTTCTACAATGTGAACCTCCCCCACCTCGACGCCGGTGCGCCCGAGCCCGACCTCATTTTCTGCCCGCTCGACCCGCACCCGCTCCCCCTCAGCTACCGCCACGAGGACGGCCACCACTTCTACGACGGCGACTACCAAGCCCGCGAGCGCCAGGCCGGCAGCGACGTGCACACCTGCTTCGGCGGCCGCATCGCGGTGACGGCGATGCGGCTGTTTTGATGGACTGTGCCAAAGTCTGACGCGCGGCTCTCCGGGAACCGGTTGGGTTCCCGCGAATCGCTCCCAAGGCTCAGGTGAAGCTGGCAGCTTCCCCTCAAGCCGCGGCACTTTTTCGCCAGTCCTCAGCGCCATCGAGCTGCCCGCAACGGACGGGCAGGAGCGTCAGGGCGGCCTCGCCACCGTCACCCCACTTCCTGGCAGCATGCCTCGGCCTGGGCGAGCACGGCGCAGAACGGCACGGCGGCGTAGCGGGCAAACTCGGCGCGCTTCATGAGCTTGGCGCGCGTAGTCGCGGGGCTGGTCAGGCCGCAAAGGTAGCGGGTGACTTGACGCGCGGTGGAGAGCGAAGGCAGTTCTTCGAGGATGAGGTCGGTGATTTGCTCGGTGTCGGCGTAGGTGAAAGGCGGGATCGGCGTGGTGGGGAGGGCGACGGGCGCGGCGGGTTTGCCAGTGCGGCAGAAGTGGCAGTGGCCGCAGTTTTCTTCGGCGAGCGGTTCGCCGAAGTAGGCGAGGAGACGGCGGGTGATGCAGCCGCTGGCGCTGGCGAATTCGAGGATCTGCGCGAGACGCTGGGAGTCGCGTTCCTCGCGCTGCGCGAAAAGTTCGGCGAGGTGCGCAGCGACGGCGGCGGGGTCGCGCTGCGCGGCATCGCCGCAAAGGCGGAAGCCGTGGCGCAGGCCGGCAGGCTTTTGCGTGATGGCACCGGTTTCCTCCAGCCACGTCAGGGCCTTGACGATGCGGTCGCGCGGTTCGCCGAGCCGTTGCGCGGCAGCTTCGAGTTCGAGCGTGAGGTATTTCGGGCCGCGTTTTCCGGCGTTGAAAAGCGCTGACAGAAAACGGCGGCGGTCGTCACTCAGGGCGCTGAGGATGACGCTCTCGCTTTTCAAAAACTGCACCTGCGTGCTCTCGTAAAAGGCGCGCGTCGGGCGCAGCAGGCCGTCGAGTTCGAGATACGTGATGACCGTCTCGACCACGAGCGGGCGGATGTCCGTCTCCTGGCTCAGATCGTAGCGGCTCACGTCGAACTCCTCGCCCGCGCCAAGCATTTTTCTCACGAGCGCCTCGACGGCGGCGGGCTCCGGCGTGTCGCCGAGCGTGAAATTTTCCAGCGGCACCGCGTCGTCCGCGCACGCCAGCAACTCGCACAGCGAAGCCTGCCCGTCGCGGCCCGCGCGCCCGATTTCCTGTTGATAGTTTTCGAGCGTCTTCGGCAGG
>JANPHJ010000019.1:0-4286 GCA_031424395.1 Chthoniobacter sp. | reverse complement strand
CACCACGCTGACAACGACCTCGTCCTCTACTTCGTGAAGATGACCGCCGCGCGCGACAACATCCTGCTCATCGCCGTCTCGCTCGATCCGTTTCACGCGCAGGAGACCTTCATCCATGTGCCGGTCGAGCAGTTCGGCTGGGTCGAGGGGCAGACCTACCAGGTCCACGACTTACTCCACGACGAGCGCTATTTGTGGAGCGGGCACCGGCAGTTCATCCGGCTCACGCCGGAAAAGCCCGCGCACATTTTCCGCGTCCGCCGCAAGACGCATAGCGAGCAGGATTTCGACTACTATCTCTAGTTCGCGAGCAGCACGGCGAGGAGATGCCGCAGCTCGTCATCGACATCACCGGGCGTGGGCACGGTCTGGGCGATCTCGGCTTTCACCGCTTCGCGGAAACGCTGGCGGAGGCGGTGGATGGCGACTTTCACCGCGCCTTCGCTGAGGCGGAGCTGCTGCGCGGCGGCGGCTTGGGGAAGGGTTTCGCCGCCGCCGGTGATCCACGGTTTGAGCACGTCGAACTGTTCGGCTTTGCCCGCGTCGCGCAGCTCGCTCTCGGTAATCTCCAGCGCCCGCGTAATAAGCGTCAGAGCCCATTGCCGATCAAAGGCACGCTCGTCTTCGACCAGCGGATGCGCGGCTTCGTCGAGCAACTCGGGCTGCGTGCCGCCGCCGCGTTTTTCCGCGCTCGCGCGGTCGTGACGGTCGGCGAGGAAATGTTTCACCGCGCCGAGCAGGTAGCTGCGGAAGCGCCCGCGCGCGCGGTCCGCGCCGCCGAGTGCGCCGCCCGCGAGCACCTTTTCAAAAAAGGCGTGGGCCAGCTCGCGCGCCGCGTCCTCGTCGCGGCCGCGGGCGCGGAGAAAGGCGATGACCGGCGCGTAGTAGGCGGCGCAGAGTTCGCTCAGCGCGGCCTGTGCGGCGGCGTCGCCGCCCTGCGCCTGGGCCACGAGCGTCCAGCGCGTGGCGGCGAAGTTTCCCGGCGGCGTGCTCATTTCATCGGCGCGAGGGCGATGTCGCGAAACTCGACCCAGTCCACATGGCGCACTTGGAAATGGAAATCCCTCACCGTCGCGAGCGGCAAATCCGCAAAGGTCCACGTCGCCTGATCGTTCGCCGAGGAGCGCGTGCCGTTCGCGACTTCCGTGCCGTCGTTCCGCACCGCGATGACCCGCGTCTCCCACGCGTCGTGCCGCGGCGCCGTCCAGATGGAAACCGTGGCGCCTTCCTTGGTTTCGAGCGGTGCGGAAAAGCCCAGTTGCCACTTCATGCCTCCGCGCTGGATTTCGGTGCCGCCCGGCCCGCCCAAGCCGTTGGTGAAAATGGTTTCCCAAGAACCGCTGCCCACGCCAACGCGCAGGATGGCCGGCCAGCGGCACGCCGGGCTGGCTGGCGAGTTGCGGCGGGTTACCCGAGGCCGTGCCGGAAGAACTCCCGACCTGCCAGCCGGCCACGTTTGCCCCCGGCGGCAACCCGGTCACGCGAAAGACAAATTCATAGCCTCGCTCGCTGAAGCCCGCGTGAACCCGCGCGCCGGAGGTGATGAATGCACCGTCGGGTGGGCGCGATCCGTCCATGCGCCACCACGGGAGGCCGGCGGACGGATGATGGGAAATCGCCAGCAGCTCGACGGTGCCTGCGGGAGCTGCGCGACAAACGGCGCGCGGGAAGCGGTGACGACATCGGCTGAACGGGGCAGTTCGGCGATCTGGCGGGGCGCGGATCGTTCGGTGAAGCGATACGCCAGCATTGGCAGTACGAGGCCCACGCCGATGAGCACGACCGGCGCAACAATGATGGCGACGATGAGCAGAAAGAGGCGCCGCGGCCACGGATTGCGCGGGGGCTCGGCTGCTTTGCCTGGGACGGTCTGCGTGGCGGCGATAAGGTCGGGCAGGATCGTCCGAGCGACACTAATGAGCAGGACGGCAGCGAGAAGCCAGAGCAGCGGCTGCGCGAATGGCCCGAGGCCCGTGAGCGGAATGGCGAGGCCGCCCGCCGCTTGCAAACCAATGGCGAGGCCGCCGAGCGCGTTGGCCCCGACCGCGACCCCGCCATTCGCGTAGGCCAGGCCCAAAGCCATGCCCGCAAACGCGACCAGCCCGAAGCCCATGCCGCCCAGGCAAATTCCCCCGATGGTGATGCCGCCCACGGCGACCCCGCCCACAGCCAGCCCGCCGCACGCGATCAAGCCATGCGCGCGTCCGCCGACGGCGAGGATTCCTTTGGCCACCGGCCCGGAGGCGAAGATGCCACGCGCCACCGGTGGCACGCCCGTCCGCGAATCAGGGCCGTGGACAAAATGAAAAACCGGCAGGCCGAAAAGGCGCTGGCGGGAAATCGTCTGGAAGGAACTCCGCACCGGTCCGAAGGCGGTGCCCGTGGCCGCGCCCTCGACCTGCGTGCGCATTTCCGTGGCGCTTTGCTGGCGGCGCTCGCGTTCCTTTTCCAACGAGCGCATCACCACTTCATCCACGCCGCGATTGACGGACGACTTCTCCGACGGCGCGGCGAAGCGGCCGAGCGGGAGTTCGCCGGTGAGCATTTCGTAGAGCACGACGCCGAGGCTGTAGATGTCGGCGCGGTGATCGACGGTGGCGGGTTTTTCGATCTGCTCGGGGGCCATGTAGGCCACGGTGCCGAGCGCCGCGCCGGTGCCGGTGAGGCCGGTGGCCGCGCCGGTCTCTCCCGCCATTTTGGCGATGCCAAAGTCGGCGAGCTTCGGCACGCCGGCGCGGTCGAGGAGGATGTTCTCGGGCTTGATGTCGCGGTGGAGGACGCCGTGGTCGTGGGCGAATTGCAGCGCCTCGCACACACGCGGCACGAGCTGCAGCGCCTGCTCAGGCGTGACGCCCGCGCGCAGCGCCTGGCGGAGGTTCACGCCGTCCACGTATTCCATCATCAAGTAGTAAAAGCCCGCGCGCTCGCCGAAGTCGTACACAGCGACGATGTGCGGATGGGCCAGCCGTGCGAGGGCGCGGGCCTCGCGGGTGAAGCGCTCGGGGGAAACCCGGCTGCGCGGCGAGCGCGGGCGGGAGAATTTTCAAAGCGACGAGCGGGTCGAGCCGCGGCTGGCGCACCTTGAAGACGACGCCCATGCCGCCGTGGCCGATGATTTCGAGCACTTCGTATTCGGGAAAAGCTGCGCCGAGTTCTTCGAGCGTGGGCACGCCGGCGGCGGCGGCTGGGCCGGGAGCGGTGGGCTCGGCGACGCCGAGCAGCGCGCAGGCGGGGCAGATGCCGCCGGGGGCATCGGCGGGGATGGGCGACTGGCAGCGGGGGCAGGTGGAGGATGGAGTTTGCATGGCACCCGTTTCCTGAGGGATGGCGTGGGCGAGGTTACAAAGTTTTCCCCGCGCCGCGAGAAAAGTGCGGAGGCTGTTTCCCGCGCGCCGCTTTCAACTCGAGGCCGACGGGGCAGTGATCCGAGCCGGTGATGTGCGGGTAGATGACGGACGCTTGCAGGCGCGGGCGCAGCGCGGGGGAGCAGAGGAAGTAGTCGATGCGCCAGCCGATATTGCGCGCCCGCGCGCCGCTCATCTGGCTCCACCAGGTGTAGTGGCCGCCGGCTTTTTCAAACTCGCGGAAGGTATCGAGCAGGCCCGCGCTGACAAAGGCGCCGAAGCCCGCACGCTCCTCGGCGGTGAAGCCGTGGGTGCGCACGTTTTGCTTGGGGCGCGCGAGGTCGAGTTCGGTGTGGGCGACGTTGAGGTCGCCGCAAAAAATCACGGGTTTCGCAGCCTCGAGGTTTTTCAGGTAGGCGAGGAAATCGCGGTCCCACTGCTGGCGGTAAGGCAGGCGGGTGAGTTCGCGTTTCGAGTTGGGGACATAGACATTCACGAGGAAAAAATCCGCATACTCGGCGGTGAGGACGCGGCCCTCGCGGTCGTGGTCGGCGATGCTGATGCCGCAGGTCACGGCGAGCGGCTGGGGTTTCGTGAAGATGGCGGTGCCGGCGTAACCTTTCTTTTCGGCGGAGTTCCAAAAGGCGGTGTAGCTGGCGAGTTCCGGCGGCACGGTCACGTCCGAGGCCGTGGCTTTGGTCTCCTGGAAGCAGACGATGTCGGGCTGCTCGGCGGCGATGAATTCGGCGCAACCTTTTTTCAGCGCCGAGCGGATGCCGTTGACGTTCCAGGAGATGATTTTCATGCGGCATGCATCCAACCGGAATCGCGCGCGCCAAGGCAAGCGCCCAAGGAGCGGCGACATTCCTGTCGCCAACCCAACTCCTCGCGCGGAGCGCCATTTTGATTTGGCGCGGCGCGCGCAGGGCGTTCGGCGACAGG
>JANPHJ010000018.1:0-3070 GCA_031424395.1 Chthoniobacter sp. | reverse complement strand
GTCGGGTGTAAGCGCCGCTTTTTGGCTGAGCAGCCGCGCCCACAGGCCGTAGCTGTGGACCATCATCGTCTTGCGGATGCGGTAGTCGTGGCGGGCCACGTCCTCCACGCGGCCCGCGCCGTTTTGCAGCGCGTAGTAAAGCTCGGCGTGGCGCGTGTAGAGCGTCAGGTCGTCGATGCGGCGGAGGACTTCCGCATTCGAAGTCGCGGCGCGCGCGGCGGCGAGATGGCGATACATGCGCCCTACAATGTCCGCGGGCGAGCGGTGCTGCGTGTCCTCGGTGATGAGCGCGTAGAATTCACCCATCGGCGCGCGCGCGGAGCCGAACGCCTTTTCCAAAAAGTCCGCCACGATGGCATCGACGCGGCCCGCCTCGCGCACGTCCCACATCACGCGGCTCGCGACGTAATAGCCGAGCCCGCATGGTCCCCAGCAGTCGCCCGACTCGGCATCGTAAAAGCGCGCGCCCTGGCCGTGGATGCGCGCGAGCAGCTCGGCCACGCGCTTGGGCCGCGAGGCTGCGCCGCCGCGCGGGAGATTCCAGTCCCAATCGACGACGCTGAGGTAATCATAGACGCCCATCGTCGCGCCCTGCGCCTGCCAGCCGGTGAGCACTTGATCGAAGGTGAAGCCGCCGGTGATGAACGCCGTCGTTGCGCTCGGGATGACGTGCGGATCGACGCGAATGCGCGGCGGCGCGCAGTGCTGATTGTAAGCGTAATGGCCGACGTATTTCGCGCCGAGGCCGAGCGCGTTGATCGCGAGGGCGACCTCGTTCGCGAGCGTCACCACGCGGTCGCTCACGCTGCCGAGCTTTGCGCACGCGTCGCACTCGCACCAGCCGCCGCCGTCGCTCGGGTCCATCGAGATGCTGTCCTGCTGCGGATTCTTTTGGAACTGCGCGACGGCCCACCCGACCACGAGCTTCCGCAGCTCCGCGTTGCTGATGCAAAACTTCGCATCGCCGCGCAGCTCCCGCTTGCCGCCGACCTGTGCGAGCCATTCGGGATGCTTTTCAAACTCCGCGCGGTTCTGCGCGATGATCGCGTAGTAAGCGTGGCCGCTGTTGAGCTGGAATCCCTGCACCGCGCGATTGCGCGCGCACCATTGCCGATACGGCTCCTCGTTGTAACCCAAGAGCCCCCAATTATACCAAATCCGCCGGGCGTGAAACGAAGGGCTCTCGCGCACGTCCACCTCGATCGCCAGCTCCCGCGTCTCCGGCACGACCTCCCAAGTTTCGCCGGGAAAGAACTGCCGATAGCCGAGCCGGTGCAGGAGATCCCACGCAGCGTGCGACACCGCCAGCTCGCTCGCGCCGATCAAATACAAGCCGCCCGGCTCCGAGCGCAGCACATAGTCTTCGCGCTCGAACGGCCCACCGCCGAACTCCGCGGGAAGCGGCAGTTTCGCAAAATCCGCGGCCGTGCCGACGACGATCCCGCCGCCGCCGTCGCCAGTTTTCACCGCAAACTCCGCGCCGCTGATTTTCCCCAAAAACCGCGCCAACTCCGCTGCGATTCCCTTGGTGGAGGCCGACGCTTTTTCCCCCACGACAATCGGCATCAGCGCCCGGCCCTCGCCCGCCAGCCGAACGGGTTCGGCCATGACAGGCGCAGCAAAAAGAAGAAGGGCCAGGAAGGTTCGTGCGGAAACAAGCAGCGGGTTCATTTGATAAGCGGAAGAGGAAGAACGTCGCGGCGAGCCGCTCGAACTCGTCATCGAGAGCGGCATGTTATCCCCACGATCATTCGCGGGGCGAGCCGCATCCATATCGCTGCGGCGGTGCAAACCAAGGCGGACGATTTGTGTGCGATCAAAGGCAGAGAGTGGATTTTGGTTGAGGAAGCCCGCCCAAAATCCGGCACATTTAGTCTGCGGCGAGCAGAGCGGCGGGATGGTTTAGGCCGATTCCTACGAACGCCGGCCTCGCGGTGCGGCTTCGCGGCTATGAGACAAAGCGGTGCTTACATCAGCCACGGAACTCCTCGGCCGTGCTGCGGAGCCGCACATGATTCGGCGAGTCCGCGTGCTTCATCACTACGCCTCGAAGAAATCGCAGCCGCGCGCACGGTTCGCCACGCAGAGCCGCTGGTGATACGCAAGCGCATTGGCGTGCGAGTCCGCGCGCTCAGCTGGCGTGAGTTCCACAGCACCGCACGGAACCAGGCCGCGATGTCGCGTTGCGGCGTGCGAGGTTCAGGGCCTATTGCGCGGCGAGTGCGGCCTGCGCTTTGGCCGTGGCCTCCTGGGCACGGCGGGCGATTTCCTCGGGCGACGGCAGCGACATCAGCACCTCGGGCGGGATGTCGCCCATGGCGGCGAGTTTCACGAGACACTTCTGCCGCTCGGCGAGCGCCTTGTCCGAGTCGCGCTCTTTGCTGAAGCGGCTCTTCGCCTTCTCGCTGCGCAGCCGGAGCATGGCATAGACATCGCCGCCGAGCAGCGCGGAGATGTCCACTTTCATCTTCTCCTTTTGCAGGTCGGCGTCGCTGACCAGGTCGCCGTTGATCGGCCCCGCTTTGTATTTCGGAAACATGATCGCCGCCTCCGGGCAGACGCGCGAGCAGGCGGGGCAGTTCGTTTTGCAATTGTCATTGTTCTGCACCTGGATGCGGCTCTCGCCGTCCACGCCATAGACGCCAAAGAGGCAGAACGAGAGGCACTGCATGCAGTTCGTGCAGCGATCGTAGTCGATGACCGGGAACCACGGCTTCCACTCGCCGTGCTTCGCCGCGCCCGCCTCGTCGCGCGCCGTCTCCACGAGATCCGCGAGCTGCGCCGGCGCGAGCCCCGCGATGTTTTGCGCCCGCACCTTCGCGCCGTGAAACTCCGGCACCTCCGCCGCAAACCGCCCCAGCACCAGCACCGCACTGCCATCCGCCGGCGCCACCGCGCGTTCGCCGCCGGTGCGCGTGACGGCGTAGCCGCGTTCGAGCAGCGCCGTCATCGCGGAGAAACGATCCGCCGCCTCGATCGGCTGCGCGCCTTCGCCTTCGTAAAGGATCACGCGGAGAGTGGATTGATCGCGGAGAGACATGAGCTAGGCGGCGTTGGCCGGTTGCGGAGT
>JANPHJ010000017.1:0-3538 GCA_031424395.1 Chthoniobacter sp. | reverse complement strand
GTTCAATTACTTCCACGGCGGGTTGGGAACGTGCGCGGTGGAGATGCACTGAGCGTCGGATGTTTGGAGCTAACCCGGCGGGCGCGCTTGGGTTGATCTGACATCGCCCATCCCCTCCCATGAACATCTCCCGCCGAACCTTTCTCAAAACCACCACCGCCGCCACACTCGGTTTTCCCGCCATCCTCCGCGCGGCGAATCCGAACTCGAATCTGCAGGTCGTGGTCGTCGGCTGCAACGGCCAGGGCTTTTCCGATCTCACGGAGATCGGCTCACATGCGCGGGTGAAGTTCACCGGCTTCTGCGACGTGGACACGGCGCGCTTTGACAAGGCGGATGCGAAGTTTCCCGGCGTCCCGCACTTCCAGGATTTCCGCGAAATGTTCGCCAAGCTCGGCGACACCTTCGACGCGGTGCAGGTCTCGACGCCCGACCACATGCACGCCTTCATCGCGCTCGACGCGATGCGGCGCGGCAAACACGTCTATTGCCAGAAACCGCTTACGCACACGGTGTGGGAAGCACGGCAGATGCGGCTCCAGGCGGCGAAGTCGAAGGTCGTCACGCAGATGGGCAACCAGATCCACTCCGCGGGCGAGTATCGCACCGCGGTCAAGCTCATCCGCGACGGCGCGATAGGAAAAATCCTGGCCGTGCATTCATGGCAGAGCAACCACGGGAACGGCTACACCAAGCTGACCGCGGTGCCGACGCCGGGGCCAGTGCCGGAGTCGTTGAATTGGGACTGGTGGCTCGGCACCGCGCCGCCGCGCGACTATGCGCCGGATGTGTATCATCCTTTCAAATGGCGCGACTGGCAGGACTTCGGCGGCGGCACGATGGGCGACTTCGGCTGCCACATTCTCGATCCGGTTTTCACCGCACTGCAACTCACCGCGCCGCTCAGCATTCGCGGTGAGAACGACGACCTCAATCCGCAGACCTGGCCGCATGCCGAGACAGTCAGCTACGTCTTCCCTGGCACCGAGTGGACGTCCGGCAAGACGCTCCCGCTCACATGGTATGACGGCGGACGCCAGCCCGATCCCTCGCTCGCGAACATGCCAGCGGACAAAAAACTGCCCGGCTCCGGCTCGCTGCTCATCGGCGAAGGCGGCGCCTTGATTATCCCGCACGTCGCGAGGCCGCAGCTTTATCCGCAGGAAAAATTCGCGACCTACGAGATGCCGAAAGTCGCGGGCGCGAGCCACTATCACGCGTGGGTGGACGCGGCGCTCGGCGGCACGCCGACGACCGACGGCTTCGACTACGCTGGGCCGCTCACCGAGGCCGTGCAGCTCGGAAACGTCGCCACGCGCTTCCCCGGCGTGACCCTCGAATGGGACGCTGCCGCGCTGCGTTTCCCGAACAAGCCGGAAGCAGAGAGCCTGCTCACGAAGCAGTATCGCGACGGCTGGAAAATCGCGGCGGTGGGATGATCCCGCGGACTCACTGACAGCTCGCATTCGGGATGATCGCATCGAGAGCGCGAGCGCCCGCCACGAAGATGCAGCAGATTTTCAAGTTGAGCGCGCCAGGGGTGGGCCATTTCCGCCGGTGCGCGGGAAAAGACTCTCCCCCGCGCGCTGATCGTTCTATTTCAAAACCGACCTCACCCCCGATGAAGCAACTCCTCCTCCTCGCCATCCTCACCGCCGCCGCGCACGCGCAGACGACGCCGTTTCCCCAGCCGGTGAATACCGAGCACACGCCCGGCGGGCCGATGCCGGCCGCAGACGCCGCGGCGCAGATGAAAATGCCGCCGGGTTTTCGCTGCACGGTGTTTGCGGCGGAGCCGGATGTGCAGCAGCCCATCGCGATGACTACAGACTCGCGCGGGCGACTGTGGGTGGCGGAGTGCTACGCGTATGACCGCGACACGTTCAACAACCCGAACATCCGCGACCGCATCGTGATCCTCGAGGACACGGACAACGACGGGCGTTTCGACAAGCGCACGGTTTTTTTGGACGGCGCGGAAAGGCTCTCCAGCATTGAAATCGGCACGGGCGGCGTGTGGGCGCTGGGCCTGCCAAATCTCGTCTTCATCCCCGATGCGAACGGCGACGACGTGCCGGATGCCGCGCCCGAAGTCGTGCTCGACGGCTTCGATTTCCAGCACGCCGCGCACACCGTCGCGAACGGCCTGCGCTGGGGCCCGGACGGCTGGCTGTATGGCCGGCAGGGCATCCTCGGCACATCCCGTCTCGGCAAGCCGGGCACGCCGGACGCGGAGCGCAGCGCGATGAATGTGGGCATCTGGCGCTTTCATCCGCAGCGGCGGAAATTTGAAGTTGTCGCGCAGGGCACGACGAATCCGTGGGGCATGGATTGGGACGCGAAGGGCGAGGCGTTTTTCATCAACACGGTAATCGGGCACCTGTGGCACGTCATCCCCGGCGCGCACTACCGGCGGATGTTTGGCGACGACCCGAACGCGCGCATCTACGAGCTCATCGAGCAGCACGCCGACCATGTGCATTGGGCCACGGGCGAAGGCTGGGCCGACATTCGCAAGGGCGTGACCGACGCGACGAGCGCGGCGGGCGGCGGCCACGCGCACACGGGCCTGCTCATTTACCAAGGCGGGCAGTGGCCGGCGGAGTGGGCGGGCAAATTGCTGACGGTGAATTTTCACGGGCGGCGCTTGAACGTCGAGCGGCTGGAGCGCACGGGCAGCGGCTTCACCGGGCGCGCGGAGCCGGATGCGTTCTTCTCGCCGGACGCGTGGTTCCGCGGGATCGACCTCATCGCCGCGCCGGACGGCGGCGTCTTCGTGAGCGACTGGAGCGACGCGGGCGAGTGCCACGACAACGACGGCGTCCACCGCACCAGCGGACGCATTTTCAAAATCACCCATGGCCAGCCGGGGCCGCGCGCGCAGGGCGATCTCGCGCAGCTCAGCGGCACGGAGCTCGCCGCGCTCCAGCTCAGCCCGAACGACTGGCTCGCGCGGCAGTCGCGCCGCGTGCTCGCCGCTCAGGCTGCGAATAAGGAGGATCTTCGTCACGCCGTGTTGGCCCTCCGCCACATCGTCACCACCGACAAGGACACCGTGCATCGGCTGCGTGCGCTGTGGGCGCTGCACGTCGCGCAGCGGAGCGACATGGAGCTGCTCGCGTCGCTGCTCTCCGACGGCGACGAAGCGATGCGCGCGTGGGCCGTGCGTTTGCTCGAAGACCAGAGCCACGCGGACGACGCGAGCGCCGCGCGTTTCGCCCGCGTGCTCGCGGAACAGCTCCCGACTTTCGCGGAAAAGGAAACCAGCGCACTCGTCCGCCTCGCGGTCGCCTCGCTCGTGAACGAGCTGCCTCTCGCGCAGCGCGCCCCGCTCGCCGCCGCGCTGCTCACGCACGCGGAGGACGAAGCCGACCACAATCTGCCGCTCGTGCTGTGGGCCGGCGTCGAGCCGCTCGCGGGCACGCCGGGCGTGGCGTTTGAAAAACTCATCGCCGAAGCGCGGCTCGCGCGCGTCCAGCGTTTCGGTGCGCGGCGGCTCACCGAGGAAATCGAAAGCGCACCCGCGCGCCTCGACGCC
>JANPHJ010000016.1:0-2319 GCA_031424395.1 Chthoniobacter sp. | reverse complement strand
GCGTCCTCGCCGAGCGGGATGAGTTCGCACAGCTTCACGTCGTCGTAGTAGCCGTCGCCTTTCGCGACGAGGAGAAGGTTGATGCTCGCCTTGGTTTGGTCGCCGCTGTTCCAAGTCGTCTCGACCTCCGTCCAGTCGCTTTCGCGCGGGAGCTTCTCGGTTTCGTGGTGGGTGACGTTATCGTTGAGGCTGACTTTGCCGCGTAGGCCGTGGCCTTTGATCCACGCGCTGAGTTTGTATTCGGTGTTCGCCTTCAGTGGCACGTCGGCGAAGAAGCTGGTGTCGGCCTCGTCGCGCGCAATGCAGCGCACGGCGTTGGTGCCGCTGTGGATGTTGCCGTCGCCGGTCACGATTTTCCATTCGGCACCGGCGTTGCCGGGGCGCGTGCCGTAGTCGCGACGCTTCCAGCCTACGGGCAGGCCGTCGGCGGCGAGGGTTTCAAAGCCGGGGTTCGGGAGCAGGTTCGGGCCTTCCGTATAAATCTGCGTCTGGTGTGTTTTGGCGAGAATGCGCGCGGCTTCGGCGAGCCATTCGTCGGCGCGCACGATGGGGTCGGCGGCGAGCTTGGTGACGAGGGTTTTGATTTCCGGCGTGGTGGGGAAGGCGGCGAGCTTGACCATCGCGGCGAGGCGCGTGGGGAGGTCGGCGTCGCCGATGACGCCGCTTCCGAAAAAGAGCGCCTGCGCCTTTTCGTCGGTGCCGAGAGCGCGGATGGCGTTGCGGCGGAGCGCGGGGTCTTTGGCGAGGAGTGCGGCTTTGTGCGTGGGTTCTTCGAGTTTACCTAGACCGTGCAGCGCCCACAGCGCGTGGATCGCGCCGACGTTGCCGTCGTTGGTCTTCACCCAAGCAGCAAGCACGGGTGCTAGTTCGGTCTTATTGCTTTCGACGATCGAGCGCTGCATTTGCAGCCTTCCGTACTGTGTGTCGCCATCCAGCGTCGCCATTATTTTTTTGTTCGACATCGTGCGAGTCCGTTTCGCGAGAGAACCGTCGGACTCGGGTGAGTTTTGCATGGAAATGACCTGCGCCGGTTTCTGCGCCTTGTCCCCCACCACGCGGTAGATGCGCCCGCGCTCGTGGTCGCGCAGGTCGTTTTTATGCGCGCCGCCGACGCCGGTCTCGGCCTTGTAGCCGCCGCGCTCCACGCTCGGCGTGGGGTTGTGCTGGATGATGAAGTTTGCCCAATCCGCAAACCACACCGCGCCATCCGGCCCGACCTCCGCGAAGACCGGCGACATCCACTCATCGCTGCTCGCCACGAGGTTGAAGCCGTCCTTTGCCACGTAGCCCGCGCCGCTCGGCTGCACGTCCATGAGCTGAATGATTTTCATCGTCGGCTCGCAGACCATCGCCTTGCCCTGCAAGCGCGGCGGGAGATTCGCGGAGTAGATGAAAGACGCGCCCGCCGCTGCGGTGTAGCCGCCCATCACATCCACCTGCCGGAAGTTCGGCGTAATGGTGTGTGCGGTATCGACGACGTTGATTTTTTTCGCGGTCATCGCGCGGAGGCCCGCGGGTACAATGTTCGCGGGGATGCCGCCGTAGAAAATGGGCGCACCGTTCGCGGTGCCGCCGAAGTCATCGCCCGCCGCGTTGAAGCTCTGCGCCCACGAGTTGTTTGTGAACTGATGCAGAAACTCCAGCGCCGACCCGTCCGCGCGAAAGCGGTACGTGCCCTGCGCAAACTGCATCGCCTTCCCGCCGACCGTGCCTTTGAAACCCGAATAACCCACGCAACCGTAAATCCAGTTGTCGTAGCCGTAGTGGAGGTTGTTCGCCTGCGCGTGGGTGTCGCCGATGCCCCAGCCGGTCAGCATTTCCTCGCGCACGTCGGCCTTGTCGTCGCCGTCGGTGTCCTTGAGAAAAAGGAGGCGCGGCGGCTGGGAGACGATGATGCCACCGCGGGCGAAAACGAGGCTCGTCGGGATGTTCAATTTGTCGGCGAAAACGGTGAACTTGTCGGCCTTGCCGTCGCCGTCGGTGTCCTCGCAAATCTTGATGTCGTCGTGGCCTTCGCCGTCGGGCGAGACGCCATGCGGATAGTCGCGCGTCTCGCAGACCCACAGCCGCCCGCGCTCGTCCCACGCAAAGGCGATGGGCTTCGTGATGTCCGGCTCGCCGGCGAAAAGCACGAGCTTCATGTCCGCCGGAACCTGCGTGCGCTCCATCGAGCCTTTCACCGAAAACGGCTGCTGAAAAGTCAGCGGCTCGGCGCGCTTCTCGTAGTTCGCCACGTTGGGATTCGGCTCGCGCTTTTCCGGCTCCCGCTGCGCGAGAAATGCCTCGTATTCCTGGCGGCGTGCCTCGCCTGCGGCGGCA